>VGZO01000007.1 GCA_016872555.1 Planctomycetota bacterium | reverse complement strand
TCTCAAGCGAGACACTTCCGTGAAAAATTGCTCGATTCGGGGCAAACGACTCCAAGCAGGCTGGTGTAACGATGTCTTGGAAGGAATTCTGACGGGAAAACAGGCCGATTAAGATGCGATTGCCCTGCCATGGGAGCCAGATGACCCGCCTCTGAAACTCGCGATTTACCGAAGGGCTGTTGCTTTATCCAGGATCGCCCTGACGCTGCTCAAGAACGAGAAGACCGCCAAGCTCGGACTGAAGAACAAGGGCCTTTCCGCAGGCGGGAGCGACGACTACCAGCTCAAAGTCCTTTTCAGCCTTTGACATATGGTGCGATCGCCCTGAATGCAGGCCATGCACGCACCGTCAGGAATCGTTGTCGACCCACATCTGTAAGATGTGGTGATCTCCATGGTGGCGGGCGTCTGGCACGATCTCGAATCCCATGCGTCGCCAGAATCGCAAAGCGCGATGGTTAGACTCGTGAACGTAAACAACAAGACGGCCCACAAGAGAGTTACTACCATTCTGCCGCAGCATGGCTATGGTTTCGGGAACCTCGGAGAGTAGGTACTGAAAGATTCGTTCAGAGTAGTGAGGCGATGCCGAGTGTTGGGATCCTTAGAACGGTGCCGTGACACCAAACATAGGAATCAAAAGGACTGTTCTGTAATCGCCGCGAGGGGGCGGCCAAGGTCGGCGGGAGACACCAAGCGAGCCAACTCCAACGATTTGATTGTCTTCAGACTCAAATAGCCAAACTCTCGTGCCGCGTTCCATGGACCCCTGACAGTCCGAGCCAAGCAGCCATTCGGTGACAAGGTCACCGTAGATTCCCTCTCCGAAAGACACTCCCGCCAAACGTTCTCGCTCTCGCTCCGAAAAATCGACCGCGTAAAGCGCTGGCAAGTCCTCAGCCATAAATTGGTGCCTCAGCGAGTGCGCTTTGGCAAGGTCTGCGGGCGTGCTGTCGGCCTGTTTCGAGGCGCATTCTCGTCAAGAGCCTTGGCTTCGGCCTCGCTCATGGGTGTGTCGTCAACTTGGGCGGCCGAGATCGCATCGAGCATTGAGCTGAGCTCGATATCGGGCCAAAGTTCGGATGCGGAGACGTTCATGGCAGAAGCCAGCTTGAAAATAGTTCGTTTCTGTGGACGGCACTTACGATTGAGCATCTGGGAAATCGCCGGCTGCGAACATCCAATGAGCTTAGCCAACTCTGTCTGGCTGATGCACTTGGCGTGCATGAGTTTGCTCAACCGTTCAGCGAAAGCGGCTTCCTGGGATTTCATTTTCTGGACTTCATTCGCGAGGGCGGGGAACCGTGACGCGGCTCCGCTCTCGGAAGCCTGCAAGTCCATTCCGTACTCACCGCATTCATCGGACCTCGGAAACAGCGCGTCTGCCAATGTCATGCCTGCGCGTTGCTTCTCGGCAGGCGTTAGGGAAGGATCATTCAGCACTCCTAGCATTTCGAGAGCAACCTTCCTGACGTCGTCGGAACACTCCAAAAGATGACGCAGGAAACCTTTGCCTTCTTGACTTGCCTGGAGTTGCTGGATGAGTAGGTGCGGCAGGTCCGTAGGCGACAGCGATAGGTCCCGTGGGGTGTCTGTTGATGCAGGCATGTTGTTGCCTCGAAAGTGGTTCGCTATTCGGCCCAGAGCGTGAGCCTGTTGTGAGCGATAGCGGCGCGGCCTTTCAAAATCGTCTTCATCGGTCCGGAGATGTTTTCATCCAGACGAAGAATCGCGATGATGCATATCGTGCCATTTGCGGGGGAGTCGAGTTGCTCGCAAAAAACGATCCGATACCCGGGCCCGCAGCCTAGATCATCGGTCACAATGGCTGCATGAAGTCCTGTATCTTCGATGCTTTCGATGTCTAAGTCGGCGACGCCGCGTGTTTCAGGCTGCCAGGCAGCGAGTTTCTGGGCATGCCTTCGAATCTGCGCACGAGCGGCCAGTCGACGCAGCACCAAATGATGCATGTCCTGAAAGGCTACGAGGCTAATGCGAACAGCACGTTCGGGTACCCCGACCGAGTCTTCCGGGGCCTCTGCTGATTTATCGGCCATGTTCATAACAGAAATATACGCAATTTGCTTGGCCAATCAAGGACTGCGTGGTGTCGTGGCAAAACGTGACGCAACCCCATATGCACCATGCGCTTGCGGTGAGTCGTGGTGGCGGTTCGGCCCCTGGCCGCACGCTCGCGGCATTGCGAAAGGCATGAGCCCGGCTGTTCTGGGGCGGTTATGCGAGCTTTTTTCGGCGGATGGCGCCGGGAGCGGCCGAAACCGGTTTGAGCGTGGATTGGATCGTCAGGGCGGTGCCGCCAGCCGACGAGATCTCGAGAGGGTGCGGGCGGTCCATGGCCAGCCAGTCAGGCGCGGGCCCGGCTCGTGCTCGAGGAGTTCTTCGGCAAGGAGCGGACGCTCGCCGCGATTAGCGATGGGGACGCGACGCCTACATGCGGTGGCTCCTCGACAAGTTCGCACCAGCCTCGGCCTCCGTCGATTTGCGGCGGGCGCGGCAGTTCCTCAAGGCCGCCGTCGGGTCGCGGTTGATTCCCGCCAATCCGTTCGCCGACATCGCCTGCGGCACGCAGGAGAACGACTCGAGGATCGTCTACGTGCCGGCGGAGACGATAGAGAGGGTCATCGCCGCGTGCCCCGACGATGATTGGGCTCTGGTCTTCGCGCTGCCGCGATACGCCGGCCTCCGTTTCCCCAGCGAGGTGGCGAATGTCAAGTGGGACGACGTCGACTGGGAGAACGCCCGGTTCACTGTTCACGAGCCGAAGGTGGAGCACCACGCCGGCCGCGGCACCCGCGTCGTGCGGATCTTCGCCGAACTCAGGCCGCACATCGAGCAGGCCTACCGCAATCGGAAAGAGGGGGCCGTGTACGTCGTCCCGCGCGTCCGCAGCACGACGAACGTCGCCACGCACGCCAAACGGATCGTGGTGACCAAGGCCAACGTCGAAGTCTGGCCGAAGCTGTTCGTGAACCTACGGGGTAGCTGCTCCGACGACCTCGAGCGGCGCGGGATCCCCGAGAAGGTGATCAACGCGTGGATCGGCAACTCGGCCCGGATGCGGCGCCGGCACTACCATGCGGTGCGACCGGCGGACTGGGAGGCGGCGACCGGAATTCCGGCACCAAATCCGGCACCATCAACGCCCGTCAGCGGGGTTCAGGAACCGTCACACTGGCACGAATCCCGCTAAAAATCGCTGGACGTCCTGAATGCGGCTCAAAAAGACTACCCCCGGCAGGGATCGAACCTGCGACCTACGGTTTAGGAAACCGTCGCTCTATCCACTGAGCTACGGGGGCGTCGAAGCGGCGCGGCAGGAAGCCGCTGCCGGTCGCGGTCGCCGCGGCAGCGGTGTGCCATCGGATGGAGCATACCGGTGAAGCGCGGCGTGGGAAAACCACGTGGTTCATTCGTCGGATCGCCGCGCCGTGGCAGGCGCGCGTGCGTTGAAAGTCTCGCTCACGGCAACCGTCTCTCAGGGGGCCGCGGCAGTGGCCGGCGGTGGGCCGATCCGGTACAGCGCCGTGTCGGTGCGGATGAACAGCGCACCGTCGGCGACCGCCGGCGTCGCGAAGATCCGGCCGTCGAGGACGTTTTTCGCCTCGAGCCGGAATGCGCGCCCCGTGGCGAGGACGAACGATTCCCCCTCGCGGTTGCAGGCGTAGATCCGCCCGCCGGCGACCAGCGGCGAGGCGCAGAAGTTGCCCCCGAGCCGTTCGCTCCACAGGATCTCCCCCGTCTTCGCGTCGAGGCCGGTGGCGATCCCCTTGTCTGCGACCATGAACAGTTCGTCACCGACGACCAGCGGCGAGGGAATCGTCGGCACTCCTTTCCTGACGCGCCACGCGATCTCGGGCACCGGGGCGCCGGGCCGGATGGCGAGCAGCTCCGGCTGCATGTAGCCGGTGATCACGTACAGCAGGCCGTGAGCGGCGACCGGCCTCGGCACCGTCGAGAACCCGAGGACGCCGTAGGCCAGCTTCCAGTCCTCGCGCCCCGTCGCCGGATCGTAGCCATACAACCAGTCGGCGCCGGGCGAGACGACGATGTCGCGGCCGCCGAGGTCCACGACCAGCGGCGTGCCGTAGGCTTTGCGGAGCTGCGGATCATCGCGCATCGCGCCCGACCGCGGCGTCCGCCAGGCGATCGCGCCGGTGGCGGTGTCGAAGGCGACGACCTCCTGCCGGTCCTTGCCGTCGCAGTGGACGACGAGCCTGTCGCGCCACACCACCGGCGTGCTGCCAGGGCCGTTCTCATGGTCGAGGCGCACCTCGCGCGAGCGCCACGCGACGTGCGCCGTCGCCGTGTCGACGGCGGCGGTGCCGAAGTCGCCGAAGTGGCAGAACAACCGCCCGCCGGCGATGACCGGCGACGGCGAGGCGAAGGAATTGAGCGCGTGGATCGGCTGCGGGTCGGCGACGGTGAACAGCTCGACGTCGTGGAGCATCCGCCCCGTCGCCGCGTCGACGCACAGCGCGTGGAGGGTGACGGTGCCGGCGATGGCCAGGGGTTCGCCGGGGGCCCGCCCCGCGAGGTGGCGCTGGCGCTGCTCCGCGGTCGGCTCCCGTTCGACCGCGGCGGTGAGCCAAACCCGACCGCCGGCGACGACCGGCGACGACCATCCGCGCCCCGGCACGACGGTCTTCCAGGCGACGTTCTCCGTCTCGCTCCACCGCACCGGTAGCACCGCGGCACCGCCGTGCCCCTGGCCGTCGGGGCCGCGCCACTGCGGCCAGTCGGAGGCCGGAGCGGACGCGGTCGCGAGCAGGCCCACCAGCGCGACGGCGACCGCGGGGGGAGAGCTTGTGAAACGTGGCATGCGGCGGCCTCCTGGCGGACGGGCTCTTTTGTAGCTGGAGCGGGGGGGCGGAGAGAGGGGGACCGGCTCGCCCTCGGACGCCACTCCCAGCTCGGCTTGCCCGGCGGCGTGGAATCGGACAAGGTGGTGGCTGGTGGGGTCGGTCGGCCCCACCGGCAGTGGGAGGGGTGGCGATGAAGGCACGGCGCGGCGGTCGGGGATTGTTCGGGGCGCTGCTGGTGGCAGCGGTGGCGGCGGTCGCCGGCGCCGGCGAACTGCGCACCTGGCGCGATGCGACGGGGAGCTTCTCGCGCGAAGCCGAGTTCGTCCGGCTCGACGGCGACGTGGTCGTGCTCCGCCTCGAGGAGGGGCGCGAAATCCGCGTGCCGCTGGCGAAGCTCTCGGCAGCCGACCGGTCGTACGTCGCGAACCTCACGTCGCGTCCTGCCGAGCCGAAGCCCGACGCCGCCAAGCCCCCCGAGCCGCCGATCGGGACGGCGGCAGCCGAAGCGCAGGCCAAGCCGTACGTGCGGATCACCGTGCGCAGCTATGCAGCGCTGCTCGAAGCCGGCACCTATCTGGGCGAAGCCCTCCAGCAGCCGCTGGTGGCGATGGCGCTGCCGGGGGCGATGGCGGCCGCGACCGGCGGCAAACCGCTGGCGGGGTTCGACGTCAAGCGGCCGCTTGTGGCACTGATTCCGGTGGTCGACGGCAAGCCGACGGAGATCGTGGTCTTCCTGCCGTTCAAGAGTGCCAAGCAGGCGCGCGACACGCTCAAGTCGATCTTTGCCGGGAGTCGCGAGGTCGACGGCCTCCTCGAGATGACGCTCCCCGGCGTGCCGCAGCCGGTGCTCGTCCGCTGCGACGAGGAGCACGCCGTGCTGTCGACGTCGGCCGCCGCGCTCGCCGCGGCACCGGCACCGGGCGGCACCGCGCCCACGGCCGACATCTCCGTGCGCGTCAACTACCAGACGCTGTCCGCCGAGTACGTTGCCGCGATGATCGACCAGGCCGCGGCGCTCGAAGCGGAGCAGCGGAAGCAGCTCGAAGCCCAACTCGGCTCGATGCCCGGGGCCGCGCAGGCGCTGGCCGGCGGGCGGTGGGCGTTCGACGCCGGAATGGATGCGTCGCGCACGCTGACCACCGACGCCGACTCGTTCCGTCTCGACCTCACGATCGACAAGAAGGGCAGGAAGCTCGCCCTCGACATGGCCCTGCTCGCCAAGCCCAGCTCGTCGCTGGCCGACATGATGGACGGCTTCGCGGCGGTCGAGAGCCCGTTCGCCCCGCCGTCGGGGGCGGAGGTGCTCGACTGTGTCGTCTCGGTGCCGCTCAACCAGAAGGCCCGCGACCTGATCGCGACCACCGTCCAGCCCGCCTTCGGCAAGGTCCGGGAACTGATGGCCCCGCTCGCCGCCCAGCCCGGTGGCGAGACGGCCGTGCGCGCCGTCGAGGCGGCGATGGCGGCTGCGCGCGAGGTGCTGGCCGGAGACCGGCTCGACCAGCGCGTGTCGTTGTTCGCGGCGCAGCAGGGGGGGATGCAGACGCTGGTCGTGGCCCACGGCGCGAAGGCGGCGGCGTTCGGCAGCGCGTTCGAGGCAGCGGTCCGGGCGCTGCCGCAGGTTCCGGGGATGACGATCACGCCGGGAGTCAAGGAGGGGCCCGGGTTTCGCAGCCATTCACTCACTCCGGCATCGGGCCCGACCGGTGTCGCGCCCGGCGGCGGACCGATGCACCTCGCCTGCGGCACGCAGGCGCTGGCGCTGACGATGGGACCGGAGTCGTTGGCGATGGGGGAGTGGGCTCTGGCCCAGCAGGCTGGTTCCGCGAAGCGCGCCCCGATCGTGCTGCGGATCGACCCGGGGCGCCTCGCGCCGCTCATGCCGGCCGCCACCCAGTTGGCTGCCGTGCTGCCAAGTGCCACCGGCGCCGCGCCAGCGGGGACCGGCGCGGGGGGCGACAACTACTCCAATTCGCCGCGCGGCCGTGCCGACGCGGTCGGTCAGGCGGCGCAGGGCGCGGGGGGCTACCCGGGGGGCGGGGGCGGTCCGCCGGGAGGAGGCGGCTATCCCAGCGGTGGCTATCCCGGCGGGACGCCGCCGGCCGGCAGCGGTTATCCGTCCGGCGGCGGAGTTCCGCCCACCGTGCCGCCGGCGGGCAGTGGCTATCCCGTCGGCGGCGGGTTCCCGTCTGATCCCAACGGAATCACTCCCGGAGCGCCCGCGGCCGGCGCCGCGCTTCCTGGAGGATTGGTTGACCTGCAGGTGAAGCCGATCAAGCGGGGCATCCAACTCGACCTCGACGTCGACGACGGCGCGCTGCGGGCGATCGGAATGTTGCTCGCCGCGGGTGCGGCCGGACTGCCACGCGGTGCGATCCCGTCGCCGGGCGGGCCGGGTGGTCCGCCGGCAGGGTATCCCCAAGGGGGCCTCGCCCCCGCCGCGGCACCTCCCGCATCGGGTCCTCCGCGCGGGCCGGCGACGATCCCGCCTGCGGCCGGCGTCGGCCCCTGACTGTCCGTGGACAAACGCCCTCCGAGGCCAGTGTCCCCGCAGGCGACCGCGGGAAACGCCAAGGTTCCCGGGTCGCCAGCGGCGGCATCATCAGTTTTTCCACGAGCTCCCAAGGCGGAGTTCGGGCGACCGCACCGCCACCGCTCCCTCACCCGCTTCCGCAGCCCACCTGGCCGCGGCGGCAGGGTTTCTCCAGGTTTCGCCGTTTCCGCCGCGGCTCCACGTTCGTGCGTCGTTCCTCATGCCTCAGGCCGAGGGTGACGAATATTCCGGGTGTGCCGGGTGTGCCGCCAGGAACGGACGGGGGGACGACTGGAATGACGCTCACGTCAGCCGACCGGCTCGGTCAGCCGCGCGGTCGGGCCGGCGGCCCACGGTTCGTCGTCCTCATGCTGTCGCTGCTGGCCGTTCCGGCCGCCAGCGCGCAGTGGCCGCAAGCCGACCCGCGCCAGTACGTCGTCGCCGAGGCGCTGTTTCTCCAGAAGAACAACGCCGCTGTCGATCGGTCGCTGGTCGTCGATGCGACCGCGCCCGACGCGCCGCTGCTCACCGCCGGCGACACGCAGAGCGTGATCGGCACCGGTGCCCGGCTGGCGTACGGCGAGTACGCCGCCGACGGCCTCGGCTGGGAAGCGGGCTGGCTCGGTGCCTGGGGGATGGACGCCGACTCGACCATCGGCAGCGCCGCCGGCACGCTCCAGGCGGCCGGCGAGTTGGGCTTCACCTCCGCCGGCCTCTCGGGGGGCACGCTGGCGAGCGTCTCGACCGCCACGCAGCTCAACACGGCCGAACTCAATCTGCTGTTCCACGCCTACGACGGCGGCTACGACCGTTCGTCGCGCTATCCCTGGCAGCGCTGTGACTGGTACGCCGGTGGGCAGTGGGACTGGATCGTCGGATTCCGCTGGGCCGGTCTCGAGGACGCGGCGACGCTGGGGATCGTCCCGGCGGGGGCGCCGGCGCCGAGCACCTACGGCGTCCAGGCGTCGTCGAACTTGTTCGCCGGCCAAATCGGTGCCCGTGGGCGGTGGAATTGGCAGCGCTGGGCGGCCGACTTCACTGCCAAGGTCGGCCCGGCCGGGACGTCGCTGCGGCAGTCGCAGCGGTTCTTCGACCAGCTCGCCCCCGACGATCCGTTTCGGACGGCGCGCGCCTCGACCGACGGCGACATGGGGATGATTGCCGAGATCACGATGGGAGGGGTGTGGCGGATCACCGACGTGTGGGGACTCCGCTTCGGGTACGACCTTCTCTGGCTCACCGGGGTGGCGCTGGCTGCCGATCAATTCGACCTCTCGGCCAACGTCGATCCCCAGGCTGGAACGGCGATCAGCACGACGGGGAGCGTGTTCTTCCAGGGCGCCCACCTTGGCGTCGAGGCGCGCTGGTAGGCGACTGTCGCGCGGTATGCTGTCGCGCGTGGTGCCGCGCGTCCCCCATCCCCCCGTCGAGCCGCCGCGCTCGGTCGTCCGCTTCACCGACCCGCGCCGCGGCTCGCGCGAGAACGCCGGCGCCGTGGCGGTCGGCTGCGATTTCTCCCCCGGCACGCTCTTGGCCGCCTACCGGCGCGGGATCTTCCCCTGGCCCGATGGCAGCGTCGCCGACGACGACGGGGAGCCGCTGGTGATCTGGTGTTCCCCCGACCCGCGTTGCATCTACCCGTTGGGCGAGACGGTCCACCGCCCGCGCCGTTTCGACCGCACGCTGCGGCGGCATCCGTTCGCCGTGACCGTCGACGAGGACTTCGCCGGCGTGGTGCGGATGTGCGGCCAGACGCGCCGCGGCGACACCTGGATCATCCCCGAGGTCGAGCGCGGCTATGGCGAGCTCCACCGGCTCGGGTGGGCCCACAGTGTCGAGGTCTGGGAGACCGGGGTCGGCGGGCGTTCGCTCGTCGGCGGCATCTACGGCGTGGCGGTCGGCGGGCTGTTCGCCGGGGAGTCGATGTTCCACACGCGCCGCGACGCCTCGAAGATCGCCTTCGCCTTCCTCGTCGACCGGCTCCGGGCCCTCGGCTACGGCCTGTTCGACGTGCAGGTCGCCAATCCGCACCTCGTGCGCCAGGGCTGCGTGGAGATCCCGCGGCGGGAATACCTCACGCGCCTCGCGACGGCGCTCGAGACACCGCCGCCGGCCTGGAGCTGACGGAGGTCAGGTCGTCTCCAGCAGCGCCACGTCGAACACCAGCGTGGCGTTGGCGGGGATCGAGCTTCCGGCGGGCGGGTTGGTACCGTAGGCCAGGTTCGCCGGGATGACGAGGATCCGCCGGCCGCCGACCTTCATCGACTGGATCCCTTCCCTGAACCCGGCGACGACGCCGGACAGGTTGAACGATGCACCGGTGTTGCCGTCGAACTTCGTCCCGTCGATCAGCCGACCCTCGTAGTCGACCTTGACCGTCGCCGAGGCCGAGCTCGGGCTGACGCCGGTGCCGACGATCACCTCGCGGAACTTGAGCCCGGACGCGGTCGCCTGGAACACCGCCGACTGGACATCGTTGACCAGCCGCGACTCGGCGCTGGCGACCCGCGTCGCGCCGGCCCCGGAGGTCGTCGACCCCTTCGGCGCCCCGAGGACCGAGACCTGCTGGACGGCGGTGCCCACCGCGGAGGCCTGCGACAGCTGGATCGAATCGATCCGGGCGTCGCCGTCGATGTCGATGCCGGCGGTCGTCACCGGACCGCGGCGGCTGGAAAGCGGCCGCGCGGCGAAGGCGGTGAACGCCGGCGCCAGCAGGGCGTTGGTGGCGCTGCCGACGCGGCCGTCGTAGATCTCGACCTGCGACGTGCCCCCTGACCCCTGGGCCGCGATGATATCGGGGATGGCGTCGGGATCGACGCGCCCCGTCGAGACGCTCAGCCCGCCGCGGAACGCCGCCGTGAACGGCCGGATCGAATCGACGACCGCGGGCGTCGCCGCCGACAGATCGACGACCTGCACCAAGGGCGCGACCCCCGCCCCGCTGGCGACGACCAGCTCGGCCTTGCCGTCGGGGCGCGAGGCGTCGACGACCGCGCCGGAGGCGAACGTGCCGAAGTCGGCGGCCGACAGCGACACGCCGGTGAAGTTGCCGGGGATCGACGGCGTGAACGACTTGGCGAAGGCCAGACCGCCGGCGGCAGTCGCATGGTAGACGCGCACCTCGCCGGCCCCGCTCGAGCGCGCGAAGGCGAAGTCGTCGCGGCCGTCGGCGTTGAAGTCGGCGACGGCGACCGCCATCCCGCGCCGCTCCCCGGTGCCGAACGGTGCCAGGGAGTAGCGCGGATCCTTGACGAGCGTGACCGCACCGGAGTCGCTCACCTCCTGGCGGAGGACCACGACTTCGGCCACGCGCCCCACGCCGGGGGTGGCGACGATCTCCGGCTTGCCGTCGCCGTCGAGGTCCCCGATCGCGGTCCGCACGCCTCCCTTGAAACCCGGCTCGAAGGCGAACGCCGTCGTGCGCGTGCCGCCGGTGGCCGGGTCGAGGAGGCGGACGATCGAGGTGCTGGCGTAGGCGGCGTCGTTGGTGGCGACGACCGACTTGGGGACGAACCGCAGCGTGGCGACGGCGGTGTTGTCGGCCGTGTTGCCGTCGCCGGCGAGCGACGCGTTGGCCGAGTTGACGAGCGCTCCGGTGGCGTTGGCGCCGATGGCGCCGGTGATCGTGAACCGCGCCGAACCGCCCGCCGGCATCGTCACGGTGGCGCCGATCGCGCCGAACCCGCTGGCCGGGCCGGTGGCGCCGCCGGCATAGGTCGCCTTCCAGTTGGGCGACGTGATCTGACCCGACAGCGACGAGGTGAACTGGGCGCCGGTCGCGGCGGCGTCGCCCTTGTTCACCAGGTCGAAGGTGATGCTCGTCTGCGACCCGGGCACGTACCAGGCATCGGCCTCGAATACACTCACGGCCAAGTCGGCGGCCAGGGCCACGCGCCGCTCGAACAACTCCAGGCCGTGGAGGCCGGCGGCGTGGACACCGCAGCCGAGGCGGTCACGGCGGCGGAGCGGCCCGCGGCGGCGCCCCGTGACACGGCGGGGCCAGGAGAGGGAAAAGCGCATCGTGGGATCCCCGGAGGTGACTTCCTCTACGGTCAGGCCTACCCCGCGGTTCGCCCGGAGTCAATTTTCCGGGCGAAAAACGCATTTCCCGGTGCCGCGGGAGAATGCCCGCCAACGTTCGTCGGCGTTTCCGTCGCGCGCCGTGGAGTCGAACCGCGGACTGCCGCCGGACCCCGTGCGAGCCGCTGCCGACCGGCCGCGGTGGCTACCGGCCACCGGCCGTGAGCCGGTCGCCGACGATCTCACGGAGCCGGCGCCTCAGGTCGGCGACGCGGTCGGGTTCGTCGGCGTAGCGGTTGTGCTTCTGGGCGAGGTCGGTACGGAGGTCGAACAGTTCCCCCGGCTGGCCGTGAGGCGTGTCGCCGCGCTCGGAAACGTACCAGTCGGGGACCTGGCTGATGCCGCCGCTCGGCCCGTCGATGAGCACCCAGTCGCCAGCGCGGATCGCGTAGCGGCCGGCGGCCGTATTGTGGATCAGCGTGGTGCGGCGCGAGGGGCCCGTGCCGAGCAGGCACGCCCGTTGGTCGAGGCTGTCCTCGGCCGACCCCCCCGGGACCTCCGCACCGACCAGCGCCGCCAGCGAGGCGAACAGGTCCATCTGGGCGACGAGCCCTGGTTCCACCCGGCCGGCCGGCACCCTGCCCGGCCAGCGGACGACCAGCGGCACGCGGTGGCCCCCCTCCCAGAGGTCACGCTTGAGGCCGCGGAGCGGCCCCATGCTCCGGTGGCCGAAGCGGCGGATCCGCTCGTAGGCGTAGCGCTCGGGGCCGTTGTCGGAGGAGAAGATCACGATCGTGTCGTCGGCGAGTCCGGCCGCCTCGAGGGCGTTGAGCACCGCCCCGACCGCGGCGTCGGTCTGGACGACGAAGTCGCCGTAGCCGCCGGCGCCGGACCGCCCCGCGAACTCGACGGTGGGCACGATCGGGGCGTGCGGCGACGTGAATGGAAAATAGAGGAAGAACGGCCGGGCGGCCGACTGCTCCCCGATCCACGCCACGGCGCGCTCGGTGAGCCGGGGCATGACGGCGTGGAAATCCCAGCCGGCGACGGCCGGACCGGCACGGCACTCCCAGTTCCCCTCGGCGGTCTCGGCCGTGATCGCGAGATCGACGGTGGGGGGGAACGGCAGCCGGTCGTTCTCGAACCACGCGTAGGGGGGAAAGTTCGGGACGTCGTCGCCGAAATAGGTGTCGAACCCGTGGTCGAGCGGACCGCCGGGGATCGGCCGCGACCAGTCGAAATCGCCCGGGCCGAACACGCGGTTGCCCTTCTCGACGCGCGGCTCGGCGCCGGGGCGGCGAATCGCCTCCCAGTCCCAGCCGAGGTGCCACTTGCCGATCGCCGCCGTGGCGTAGCCCTTGCCGCGGAACAGTTCGGCGAGTGTGAGCCGCTCGGCGTCGAGGATCGGCGGGTCGAAGGCGTTGACGATCCCGTGGAACTTGCGCCAGTGGGCGCGGCCGTGGAGGAGCGCGTAGCGGCTCGGCGTGCAGACCCCCGACGAACTGTGGGCGTCGGTGAACCGCGTTCCTGCCGCGGCGAGGCGGTCGAGGTGGGGGGTGGGGATCTTCGAGTCCGGATTCTGGCACCCGAGGTCCCCGTATCCGAAGTCGTCGGCGTAGAGGATGACGACGTTGGGGAGGCGGTCGGCGGCCCGGGCCGGTGTGCCCCGCGCCACC
This sequence comes from Planctomycetota bacterium, assembly GCA_016872555.1. NCBI lineage: Bacteria > Pseudomonadati > Planctomycetota > Planctomycetota bacterium. The sequence goes on along the minus strand of VGZO01000007.1, from coordinate 105,936 downwards.
CAGAGTGCGGCGAGCAACGTCAGCAGGGGCCATGAACGGATCGGCATCGGTCGATCTCCCCGCCTCGAATTCCCGTCTCGACGTGGCGTCAACTCACCCGCAGCCGCAGCCGTTGCTGCCACAGCCGGCACGGCCGCCCTCCAGCCGCGCCTGGATCGCCAGCGACGTCGGCGTGATCGACAGCCCTCCCAGCCCGGTGCAGCGCAGCTCGCGGGGCATCTGGTTCCCGACCCGCCGCGCCGTCTCGATCACCTCGTCGAGCGGGATCACCTCGTCGAAGCCGGCCAGCGCCATGTTCGCACAGGCCAGGGCGTTGGCCGCGGCCATCACGTTCTTTCCCAGGCACGGCGCCTCGACGCGGTTGGCGACCGGATCGCAGACCAAGCCGATCATGCTCTGCAGCGCCATCGACGCCGCTGCCAGCGCCCGCGGCGTCGGCCCGCCGGCGAGGGTCACCAGGGCCGCCGCCGCCATCGCCGCCGCGGCCCCCCCCTCGGCCTGGCAACCGCCGACCTCCGCGGCGAACGTCCAGGCGGTGGCGATGAACACGCCGACGAGGCCGGCGGCGAGGAGGGCACGGGCGATTTCGTCGTCGCCCTTTCCCATCCGCTCGGCGACGGCGATCACCACGCCCGGGAGCGCCGCGCAGGCACCGGCCGTGGGCATCGCCACGATCACCCCGAGGGCGCTTTTCACCTCCATCAGTGCCGTGACGTAGAGCACCGTCCGGTCGAGCGCCCCGCCGTCGAGCAGCCGACCGGCGGCGAGCCGTCGGGCGAACTCCCCCGACTGGTGGCCGAGGACGCGGTCGGCGTGGTCCGTGCCGGCGATCCCCTGGGCGATCGAGCGCCTGAGGATGCGGACGATCTGGTCCATCATCTCCAGCACGCGCCCGGCGGACAGGGTGCCACGCTGGCATTCGTAGTCGATCGCATGGTCCGACAGCGGCAGGCCCCGGCCGGCGTCGGCGGCCAGCAGGGCGGCGGCGGTCGAGAACGGGACCCGTGCCGAGCGGCGCGTGGGCACGGGGAGCACCGGTGCGAGGCGCCGCACCAGGGTGCCGTCGCCGGGGACGATCCCGAGGCCGTCGTCGGCGACGAACCCCGCCGCACTGGCCTGGACGAGCCAGCCGCCCCCCGCCGCGGCGCCGCGCGCGTGGAGCCGAACCGCGTCGATGTCGGCTGCGGCGGCCAGCCGGGCGCGGATCCGCTCGGCGACCGCGCCGTCGGCGTGCCAGACCAGCGTTTCGTGGGCGTCGCCGGCGAGCGCCAGCGCGAAGCCGTCGATGTCGACGACGTCGATCATGCCCCCGCCGGTCGAGATCGCGCGGAGGGTGTGGTGGCGCCCGTGGCCGGCCAGCGCGAGGCGGTAGGTGGCGGGGTGGGGGTCGCCGACGTCGACTGTGGCGAACTCCAGACGGCATCCCGCGGCCGCGAGGGCGGCGGGCGACTCGGGGAGGCCGGCGGCCGTGCAGTCCCAGCCGAGCAGCCCGCCGCACAGGCCCATGTCGGAGCCCTGCGACCGGTACGTCGTGGGGAGCGACCCGGCGCGGTCGAACTCGACGCGCACCGTGTCGGGGGTGCCGCCGAGGAGATCGCGGGCGATGCGTCCGATCCGCAGCGCCGCGGCGCAGTGCGAGCTCGACGGGCCGCGCATCACCGGGCCGATGACGTCGTTGAAGATGCTGACCGCCGCCATCATGCCCCCCCGAGAAACCGGCCGAACCACGCGCTCGTCCGCTCCCACATCGCCGTGGTGAGGGCGTGGCCGACCCCCGGCTCGATGAACGCGGCGAACCGGTCGGCGGCCCCAGCGGCGCGGTACGCGGCCGCGATCGCGTCGACGCCGTGGCGCGCCTCGGCGATCGGGCTGCCCGAGTCGGTCTCGCCGAGGTTGAGGAGCAGGGCGCGGGGGGCGACGAGCGCCGCGATGTCGGGCGTGTCGCCGTGGGCGTGGATCCCGGGGATGAAGTTGGGAAAGCAGTGGAGGATCTTCGTGCGCTCGATCGCGGCGTAGGTCGGGAGGCAGCAGTTGCCCACGAGGCACACCAGGCGCTCCTCCCACGGCCCCACCAGCCAGGTGTGCGTCGAACCCATCGAGTGGCCGAAGCAGCCGATCCTGTCGGCGCGGACGTCGGCGCGGCCGCAGAGGTAGTCCACCGCCCGGCGCATGTCGAGGATGTTCTTCCAGGCCATGCACTTCCCCGCCACCGTGAGGCGGAGGAACTCGAAGCGCTCGAAGTCGCCGTTCGCGAGCGTCGCGTCGCGGCGCTCCTCGAAGCACAGGGCGTCGGGGCAGAGGACGACGTAGCCCTCGCGCACCAACTTCACGCCGACGTGCTGCGCGGGATCGCCGGCGAGGCCGGCCGGCTCGCTCTTGCCGAGATGCCACTCGCCGTTGTGCTGGTGCCAGACGCAGACGGCGGCGGCCGGGCGGCCGGCGTCGACGCCGTCGGGCACCAGCACGAGCGCCGGCACGCGGTCGCCGGGTTCGACCTGATAGTCGATCCGCTCGATCCGGTAGCCGTCGGCGCGGGTCGTCTGCCCGACCTGCGGCTCGAGCGGGCAGGGCTCGGGCCAGGGCCCGCCGAGGCAACGGAGCAGGTGGTCGCGGAACGTCGGCATCGAGGAGTCTGCGGCGCTGGCGCGGGCCGGAGCCATTCCCAGCACCGCGACGCCCGCGGCAGTGGTGGTGAGGAAGTCGCGGCGGGCGGGGGGGCGGTCAGAGGACGGCATCGGCGGAATATACGCCCCGCCGCCCACCTGCCGGGGTGGATCTCCGACGAAGCCGGCCGGAGCACCGGGAAACCTCGGCAAGGTGCCGGAAAGATGACGCCGCCGCCCGTCCGGGTGGGGTCGTGGTGCCGACTGTTCCGAATCCTCCGGTGGTGACGGGGTGCAGAAACCGCCAGATACGGAGGGTGAACCGATGCGGGTCCATTGGATGGGGTGTCTGACCGCTCTCATGGTAGCGCTCGTCGCGGCCGGCTGCGTTCCGCGGACGTTCGTGCGCAAGAACCCGCCACCGACCGACAAGGGGATCCGCTACTACCGGCCCAAGCCGTACCTCAAGCTCGCGCCGTTCGTGAACACGGTGACCGGTGAAGCCTCGACAACCCAGGTGGCGATCGATCTGGTCTACCTCCCTGATTTCAGCGAGGAATACGCGATCCACGCCCGGAGCGGCTTCGGCATCAACAACACGTCGATCTCGCTCGACCAAGGGTGGAACCTGACCGGTCTCGACGTCCAACTCGACAGCCAGACCGACGAGAACCTGACGGCGCTGGGGTCGCTGATCAGCAGTCTCCCTGCGGGCGCGGCGGGCGCGCGGATGGCTGCGGGCGGAGAGGGTTTCGTCGTCAACGCCACCAACGTGCCCCTCGGCTTCTACGAGGCGGTCCTCGGCGAGGGGCCCTGCGGCAAGCAGCTGTACGGGTTCCGCTACGTCGGCTTCATGCCGTTCGCCACCTGCCCGACGTCGGGCTGCGGTGGCCCCGAGGGATTCGACTGCCACACCGGCGGCCAGGAGCTCTACGGGCTGGTGTTCGAGAACGGCGTGATGACGTTCAAACCGATCGCCGAGATCGCCCGTGGCGCGGCGCCGGTGAACGTGATGCGCAAGCAGGCGACGTCGCCGGCGGCCCGCGAGGCCGGTGGCGACACGGAGTCGATCGCCCGGCCGGCGGCCCGTGAGGCCAACGGCGTCGCGCCGGTCATCCCGGGCCAGCAGGCCGCCGGTGCCGGAAGCGCCGCACCCGCGCCTCCACGGCAGTGAACGGGCTGAGGCAAAAAAGAAGCGGCCCGGTCCTGCCGGACCGGGCCGCTCCACTCCCAATCGTCCCGCCCGTCCCCACCGGCCGGCCCGCAGGCGCATGCCGGGGGCAGGGGCGTCAGCATCGAAGGGTCACTGGCAGACGGGTTCCTCGCGGTAGACCGTCATCGGGACGCGCTGCGTCACGGTGTACGGCACCCGCTTGGGCACCATCCGCACCACGTCGATGGTCTTCGTCTCGTGCACAGGCCGGACCGTCGTCACCGGCACCTGGCGGGTGCGGGTTTCGCGGACCATCGTGCACACCTTGTAGGGCACTTCCTTCGAGCACTGCTCGGTGACCATCCGGCAGACCCGCTGGGTGCACGTCTTGACGCGCTGCTCCTTCTCGATCCGGCAGACCTTGTAGGTGCAGGTCCGGACCTGCTCCTCGGGGACCAGCCGGCAGACCTTGTAGCAGCAGGTCTTGACGCGCTGCTCGGGGACCATGCGGCACACCTGGTAGGTGCGCACACGCTGCTCGGGCACCATCCGGCAGACCTTGTAGCAGCAGGTCTTGACGCGCTGCTCGGGCACCATGCGGCAGACCTGGTAGGTGCAGGTCCGGACATGCTGCTCAGGGACCATGCGGCACACCTGGTAGGTGCGGACGCGCTGCTCGGGCACCATGCGGCAGACCTGGTAGGTGCAGGTCCGGACATGCTGCTCGGGGACCATGCGGCACACCTGGTAGGTGCGGACGCGCTGCTCGGGCACCATCCGGCAGACCTGGTAGGTGCAGGTCCGGACACGCTGCTCGGGGACCATGCGGCACACCTGGTAGGTGCGGACGCGCTGCTCGGGCACCATCCGGCAGACCTGGTAGGTGCAGGTCCGGACGCGCTGCTCGGGGACCATGCGGCACACCTGGTAGGTGCGGACGCGTTGCTCGGGCACCATCCGGCAGACCTGGTAGGCGCAGGTCTTGACCCGCTGCTCGGGCACCATCCGGCAGACCTGGTAGGTGCGGCAGCGCTGCTCCGGCACCATCCGGCAGACGGTGTAGGTGCAGGTGCGGACGCGCTGCTCGGGGACCATCCGGCAGACCTGGTAGGTGCGGCAGCGCTGCTCCGGCACCATCCGGCAGACCGTGTAGGTGCAGGTCTTGATCCGCTGCACGGGGACCATCCGGCAGACCTTCTCGCAGCGCTTCTCGACGACGGTCTCACGCTCGTGGCGGACGCACTGCACTTCTTTCTCGCGGATCTCGGTCACCCACCGCTTCTTGGTGACCTGGCGAGGCGGGCACTGCTCCTCGACGCGGCGCACCTCGCCGGGCTGGTAGACGCACTTGCACTGGCATTCGTCCCACACCCAGCAGCCCGGCTCGCGGATGCAGCGGGTGATCACCGGTCCGGGGATCTCGCAGACCTCGGTCTCCCAGCGGCCGCAGTGGACCTGCACGGTCTTGGTGTAGTGGACCGGCTTGCAGATCGTCTTGCAGACGTCGCGCTCACGGGTCTCCCACACCGGCTTGCAGACGGTGTAGGGGATCTCCTTGGTGCGGGTCTCCTGGACCGGCTTGCAGACGGTGTAGGTCTGCTCGCGGGTCTCGTACACCGGCTTGCAGACGGTGTAGGGGATCTCCTTGGTGCGGGTCTCCTGGACCGGCCTGCAGACGGTGTAGGTCTGCTCACGGGTCTCGTACACCGGCCGGCAGACCGTGTAGGGGATCTCGCGGGTCATCGTCTCGTAGACCGGCTTGCTGACCGTGTAGACCTGCTCACGGGTCTCGTACACCGGCCGGCAGACCGTGTAAGGGACCTCGCGGGACATGGTCTCGTAGACCGGCTTGTTGACCGTGTAGACCTGCTGGCGGGTCTCGTAGACGGGCTTGTTGACCGTGTAGGGGACTTCGCGGGACATGGTCTCGTGGACCGGCTTGTTGACGGTGTAGACCTGCTGGCGGGTCTCGTAGACGGGCTTGTTGACCGTGTACGGGATCTCACGGGACATGGTCTCGTAAACGGGCTTGTTGACCGTGTAGACCTGCTGGCGGGTCTCGTAGACGGGCTTGCAGACCGTGTAGGGGATCTCGCGGCTCATCGTCTCGTAGACCGGCTTGCAGACGGTGTAGGGGATCTCCTTGGTGAGCGTCTCCCACACCGGCTTGCAGACGGTGTAGGTCTGCTGGCGCGTCTCGTAGACCGGCTTGCAGACGGTGTAGGGGATCTCCTTGGTGAGCGTCTCCCACACCGGCTTGCAGACCGTGGTGCGGATTTCGCGCTGCCGCGTCTCCCACACCGGCGTGCAGACGGTGTAGGGGATCTCCTTGGTGATCGTCTCCCACACCGGCTTGGTGAGGGTGTAGTTCACCGTCCGGGTGCGCGACTCCCACACCGGCGTGCAGACCGTGTATTCCTGTTCCTTGAAGGACGTTTCCCTCTCAAAGCGGATGCAGTCGATTTCGCGCTGCTCCACCTGCCGCTCGGAGACGGTCTTCCAGCAGGTGAAGTCACGGTTCTCGAACACCACGTCCCGGACCAGCCGCGTCGGGCTGCACGGGGCGTCGATGACGGGGTCGTCGGCGGGCGTCGGTTCGCCCTCGATGCAGGGATCGGCGGCGGAAAGCGCCGCGGTCCCGGCACCGTCGGCCGGCATGTCGGCGAGATCGGCGCGGGCGGCGGCCGCCCATCCGATCCCGGCGACAAGCAGCAGACAGGCTGTCCACGTGGTCTTCATGGCTGCTTCCTCTGGCGAGGAGGTGCTCCTGAGCAAAGAGTGGTTCGGGTGGAAACGATGGGGAGTGGGGCCGGCGCGGTCCGCCGGCACGCCTAGGAAACCATCGGCCACAAAAACCACGCAGATTGACCAAAACACGCAGCCAGCACCGTTTTTCCAGGGCACCAGTGGCCGGACATTCGGCACAGATTGACATCCCGGACCCGCGTTCGTTGCGGGTGACGGGGGCGGGTCGGTAGAGTCGTGCCGATTCGGGGGGATGACACGCGCACCGCATGGCCGACATGAGCGACACGCGACCCCCAGCCGGCGAGCCCCCTTCGGACGTCTCGGTGCCGAAGGTGGTGGTCAGCCGGTTGAGCCTGTACCTCCGCGAGCTCCAGCGGCTCCAGGCTGCCGGTCAGCAGACGATTTCGTCGGGGCAACTCGGCACGCTCCTGGGGTTCAGTGACGCCCAGGTGCGGAAGGACCTCGGTTTCTTCGGGCAGTTCGGCTACCCGGGTGTCGGCTACCGCTGCGACGAGTTGATCCGGGCGATGCGCGACATCCTCGGCACCAACCATTTCTGGCCGGTGGTGATGGTCGGCGCCGGCAACCTCGGGCAGGCCCTGCTCGGCTACCGCGGCTTCGGCCGGCAGAACTTCTCCATCCAGGCGGTGTTCGACGCCGACCCGGCCAAGGTCGGGCAGGTCATCCAGGGCTTGCCGATCCTCCCGCTCGCGGAGTTGCCGCGGATCGTCCGCGAGCACGGCATCCGCCTGGGGATGATCGTCGTGCCTGCCGACCAGGCCCAGCAGGTCGCCGACCGGCTCGTCGCCGCGGGGGTCGAAGGGGTCGTCAACTTCGCCCCGGTGACGCTCGCCCTGCCACCGCAGGTCCAGGTCGTTTCCGTCGATCTGGCGATCGAGTTGGAGCAACTCTCGTTCGCGGTCACCAACCGGCTGGTGAAGCCGGGGGAGACCGCTGCCGCCGGCGGTCCCAGCGACGCGCCCGCGACGACCGCAGCCGGCGACGGATCAACGCCCGGAGAGCTGCGGACGGGGTCAGGCGGCGAGTCGTCACCACGATGAGCGACGGCTCGCGTGGCCAAACCGTTCGCCGCCCGGTCCGGCTGCCCCGCCTGCGGGTATCATGCGTCGAGACGACGACTGCCCGGTAGTGTAACGGTAGCACAAGGGATTTTGGTTCCCTTTGTCTAGGTTCGAATCCTAGCCGGGCAACTGTCCAATCGAGCCGGTTCCCGCTCGCTGCGGCGACTGCGTGGGACGATTCGCACCATCCACGGCGGCCCATCACGGTGCTGTCGGCTCCAAGGCACGCGGAACCGTGGGGCAAATTGCCCCACGTCGACAGTTCGCCTTTCTTGCCATCGCGAAAGCAACGCGATGACCGACGGCCGGGCGCCGCTGGTTTTCAGTTGAAACACTGCCGTCTGGCAGCGGTTCGCTCCGGCAGGCGCGCACCGGCCCCGGCGGACGTTCCGTTTGGCCCGCGATTTGCCCCCCGGAGCGTCTTTGCTCCGGACGCCGCCTGTCCGCCGCGCCCGGAGTCCGCGCGAAGACGCCGTGGAACGAGTCCCGCGAGGGCTCGGTCCACGGACTGTCTGGGCGTTGGTTGACGGCGCCGTGGTGTCGCCGTGAGGACTGTCATGCGGTCGAACGGGTCACGACGACCCGGTACCTCGCCGTCGAGGTACCGGAAGGCTGCGTGCGCAGCCCCCGGGAGCCGCGTTGAAAACGGGAGAGCTCGATGAAGCGTTCGGGAGTGCGTTCGGTGGGGACCGACCGGCGAGGTCGGCGCGGTGGTGGTGAGGGGCGATCGGGAGCGGGCGGCATCCGCCGGTTGCCGCGCATGGGGTTGCTGGTGGCAGGCTTGGCCGTGGTCGCCCTCGCCGGCCTCGCGGTCGCCGACACGGTGTATGTGGCGAGCCTGACAAATGGCAGCCTGTCGCGATACGACTCGGCGAACCCCGCCGGAACGTTGACCACGCTCCTGCCCGACGGAACGCTCTTCAGCCCGGCGGCGCTCGCGCTCGGCCCCGACGGCGCGCTGTATATCGGCGAATCAGGTAACTCCACGACCGTCGGCCCGCAGCTCCGCCGGTTCGACGTGACCACGGGGACACTGTCGCCGGAGGTGGTTTCGCTGGCTGCGGCCGGGGTGTTTCCCGCCAGCATCGTCCTCAAGGGAAATGACCTGCTCGTCGGCCGAAATCCCCTCTACCAAAACACCGGTCCGGTGGTGAAGGTGAGCGTGGGCCAAAGCGGATCGTCGTTCAATTACACCGTCTCCGACTACACCGTCGGCGGCAATCTCGCGAGCAGCCCCGGGTTGGCAATCGGCCCCGACGGCAGTCTGTACGTCGCCGACCAGACCTACAGTTTCCAAACGTTCGCCGCGACCGGGCCGGTCAAGAAGTTCGACGCCACCGGAGCGTACGTGGGCGAGGTGATCGCCAACGGCGCCAGCGGTCTCCTCGGCCCGACAGGCCTGGTGATCAGCGGTAGTTCCCTCTACACCGCCAGCATCATGAATGGCAACGTGCTGAAAACGGACCTCGCCACGTTGAACACCACTTCGTTCGCCTCCACTGGTGCTCCGTTCGGCGCCGGGGTGATGACGATGATGCAGGGCGATCGGTTGCTGGTGGGGAGCCCGGCCGGGGACGGGGCGATCTACTCGTTCTTTGCCGACGGCTCGGCCGGTCCGACGTTTTCCAGCGGCTTGGGGCAGATCGGCGGCATCGTCGCCGTCCCGGAGCCGGGGAGCGTCACGCTGGCGGTGACGGGCGCGGGATTGGCCGCCTGGTGTGCGTGGCGACGGCGCAGGGCGGGGAGTAGACTCCGCCGACCATGATCGCCCGGCGCGGATTCACGCTCGTCGAACTGCTCGTCGTCGTCGCCATCGTCGGCGGCCTCGTGGCGCTGCTCCTGCCGGCCGTGCAGGCAGCCCGCGAGGCCGCCCGGCGGACGCAGTGTGTCAACAACCTGCGCCAGATCGGCATCGCCGCGGCCAATCACGAGGGAGCGAGGGGACGGTATCCGGTGGGGGCCGAGGCCCGCGCCTGGGCGGCGAAGCCCAATTGGCCGCACCAGTTCTTCCGCTGGTCGGTGCTCGCCCACCTCGCACCGTATTACGAGCAGGAATCGCTGCTCCGCAGCCTCGACCTCTCCGTGCCGCTGTACATCGGCCTGACGCCGGCCGATATCGCCCCGCAGAACAAGCCGATCGTCGCCCTCACGATCCCGCTGTTTCTCTGCCCGTCGGATCGCAATGGCCCGGTGTCGCCGCTGTTCGGGCCGACGAACTATGCCGCCTGCACCGGGACCGGGGTCGGCGGGGGCACGCCGTTCGACACCGACGGGATGTTCTTCGTGAATTCCCAGACGAAGCCGCGCGACGTGACCGACGGACTTTCCAAGACGGTGGCGTTCGCGGAGAGCAACCTCGGCGACGGTCCGGTCGCGACCACCAACCGCGGCTCGATCACCGCGGCGAACGGCTATGCGTTCACGTTCGCGTTTCCCCTGTCAGATGCCGGGTGCCGGTCCGCCTTCTACTGGAACTTCACCGACCTGCGCGGATTCTCCTGGGCCAACGGCGAGTACCGGACCTGCCTCTACAACCACCGCCGCCTTCCCAACGATCCCGAGATCGACTGCCTCGGCGTCAACATGGCGACGGCCGATCCCCGCCTGATGTACGCCGGCTACGGCTGGCGGGGGGCGCGAAGCCGCCATCCCGGCGGGGTCAACGTCCTGTGGGCCGACGGCTCGAGCCGGTTCATGGCCGACGGGGTCGAGGCCGCCGTTTGGCAGGCCGTCGCGACCCGCTCGGGGGGCGAGGTGGTCGCGGCCGAGTGAGGCCGGCATCGGGGCGTGGTGCCGATGGCCGCGGGCCGGCGGAGCCGCGCAGCCGGGCGATGACCGCACGGATGTCGGCGGGCAGCGGCGACTCGAAATCGAGGTCGGCGCCCGACTCGGGATGGACAAACCCCAACCGGGCCGCGTGGAGCATCACCCGCCGCGCCCCGGAGCGATCGACTCCGCCGCTCCCCCGGGGCGCCGAGTAGACGCGCTCGCCGCACAGCGGATGGCCGCTCTCGGCGAGATGGATGCGGATCTGGTGCGTCCGCCCCGTCTCGAGGACGCATTCGACGAGCGTGGCGTCGTCGCCGAAGTGCTCGACGGGGTGGACGTGGGTCACCGCCCGTTTCCCCTCGCCCTCGTCGGACGACCCGCGCCTGCCGTCGCCGCGGTCGCGAACCAGCGTCGAGACGATCGTGCCGGCGCCGACCCGGCCGACGCACAACGCGAGGTAGCGGCGCCGCGTGGTGTGGGCGCGGAACTGTTCGGCGAGGATCCGTTCCGCCGGCACCGTCCGCGCGAACACCACCAGCCCGCTGGTTTCCCGGTCGATGCGGTGGACGGCGCGCACCGGCACCAGCCGCCCGCCGCCGCGCCGCCGTCCGCCGTGGGCGGCGATCGCCGCCGGGAGGAGCTCGTCGAGCGTCGGTTGGACCTGCCGGCGCCGGGCCGGCCACGACCGCTCCTCGGCGTGGCGCACCGTGGTGATCCCCGACGGCTTGTCGACCACGACCACCGCCGCGTCGAGGTGGACGATCCGCAGCTGGTCGGCGCGCGGTGGCGCCGGCGCCGAGGTGGGGAGGATCTTGACGACGTCGCCGTCGCGCAGCCGGCGGCCGGCATCGGTGCAGACATTGCCGTGGATCTGCACGCGGCGCGTGCGGATCAGCCGCTGGACCTGCGACCAGCTCGCCTGCTCGGCTCCGCGCAGGAACGCGGCCAGCGTCTGCCCGGCACCCGCGGCAGCGACATGATGGATCGTACCGGGCGCGGGTTTCATCGGCAGTGGCCTCCCGCCAGACGATACCACCCGCCCGGACCGGGTGGCGGCGGGGCCTTCCGGGGACTGTGGCGGAGGTTCCCCTGCTTCCGTACCCCGCGGTCTGGAGCACACCCGCCGGCGCGGCGGCCGGCACGGTGGCGTGTGCTAGAATCGCGGGGAAAGCTCTTCATGGCAGCCCGCGCTGCCCGCTCGGATTATTCGGCGAGGTTTTCCTGTCGTGCCCGGCACCTGCGTCATCGGTCTGCAATGGGGTGACGAGGCGAAGGGCAAGCTCGTCGACATCCTCACCGAGCACCACGACATCGTCGTCCGCTACCAGGGGGGCGCCAACGCCGGCCATACCGTCGTCTCCGGCGGTGAGACGTGGAAGCTGTCGTTGATCCCCAGCGGGATCCTCCGCGACGGGGTCACCTGCGTGGTCACCGGCGGGGTCGTGCTCGACCCGGCGGCGGTGCTCCGCGAGATCGACATGCTCGAGGGGCGTGGTGTCGCGGTCGGCTCGAAACTGCTGCTCTCCGACCGGGCGCACGTCGTCTTCCCGTGGCACGTCGCCGAGGACCGCCTCCTCGACGGCAGTCTGTCGGGTGGCGAGCCGATCGGCACCACCGGCCGGGGCATCGGCCCCTGCTACCGCGACAAGGTGGGGCGGGCGATGGCGATCCGGATCGGCGATCTGTACCGCGACGATTTCCCCGCCACGCTGCGGCACGTCGTCGCCCTCAAGCAGCGCTTCCTCGCCGTGGCTGGGCCGGCCGCCGCGACGCTCGATGCCGATGCGATCCTCGCCGACACGCGCCGCATGGCCACGCGCCTCGAGCCGCACGTCCGCGACACGACTGCCTACCTGCTCGACGCGGTCGAGGCCGGGAGGCGGGTGCTGTTCGAAGGGGCCCAGGGAACGCTCCTCGACGTCGACCACGGAACCTACCCGTTCGTCACCAGCAGCAACTCCTCGGGGCTGGGAGTCGGTCCCGGATCGGGTGTGCCGGCGCGGTGGATCGACCGCTCCATCGGCGTCGTCAAGGCCTACTCGACCCGGGTCGGTGGCGGGCCGCTGCCGACCGAGCAGGACAATGCGATCGGCATCCATCTCCGCGAGCGCGGCAACGAATACGGCACCGTCACGCGCCGGCCACGCCGCTGCGGATGGTTCGACGCCGTCGCCGCCCGCTACGCCACCCGGCTGTCCGGCGTCGACGAGCTGGCCGTGATGCTCCTCGACGTCCTCGGGGGGCTCGACCAACTCTCGATCTGCACCGCCTACGAGATCGACGGCCGGCGGACGACCGATTTTCCCAGCCACGTCGACGATCTCCGTCGCGCCCGCCCGGTCTACGAGACGCTCCCCGGCTGGCACGAGGACCTGTCGGTGATCCGCGAACAGGTCGGGCTCCCCGGGGCGGCCCAACGCTACGTCGAGCGGATCGCCGCGCTGCTCGGTCGACCGGTGCGGATCGTCTCGGTCGGTCCCGACCGGGCACAGACGGTTTTCCGCGATGGCGACGGCGGCGCACGTGGTCCGGCGGAAGGGGGCGGATTGCCATGGCCTCGACAGCCGGCACCGGTGCGGGCGTGACCCCTGCACCGGCGGCCGCGGCGGCCGGAGTCACGCCGCGGCATGTCGCCATAATAATGGACGGCAACGGCCGCTGGGCGCGGCAACGGGGCCTGCCGCGGATCGAGGGGCACCGCCGCGGGGTCGCCAGCGTGCGGCGGATCACCGAACACGCCGCCCGCCTGGGCCTCGAGCAGCTCACCCTCTACTGCCTGTCCCGCGAGAACTGGCGGCGGCCGGCGCTCGAGATCACGTTCCTCATGCATCTCCTCGAGCAGTACATGGTCGAGGAACGCGCCCTGCTGATGCGTGAAGGGATCCGGGTGACCACGATCGGCCGCCGCGAGGGATTGCCGGCGGCCACCCTGGCGGCCCTCGACCGGACGGTCGCGACGTGCGCCGGCAACACCGGCATGCGTCTCTGCCTGGCGGTCAACTACGGCGGTCGTGACGAGATCGTCGATGCGGCCCGATCGTTGGCGGAGGCGGCGCGCGACGGCAGCCTCGACCCGGCGACGATCGACGAGGCGTCGTTCGCCGCCCGGCTGTCGACCGCGGGAATGCCCGACCCTGACCTGCTGATCCGCACCGCCGGCGAGCAGCGGCTGAGCAACTTCCTCCTCTGGCAGGTCAGCTACGCCGAGCTGTGGACCACCGATGCGATGTGGCCCGACTTCGACACCGGCCACCTCGACGCCGCGATCCGCGCGTTCGCCGGGCGTGAACGCAAGTTCGGGGGGCTCGCCCCATCGTGAACGCGGCGGTCGACGAAGGTGGGGCTCGGACCCCACGGCCCGCGCGGAAGATCGCCGAGCGGGTGGCGTTCGCCGTCGCGTTGGCGGCGGCATTCGCCTTCCTTCTCTGGGCCGATGCCACTGGCCTGTCGGGCGCGCCGGCGGCGACGTGGCTGCTGCCGGTGGCACTGGCCGTGGCGGCGGGGGGCGCCGACGAGATGCGCCGTCTTACCGACCGCACGATGGCGCCGGTGCCACGGCCGCTGGCCGTCGGCGGATGCAGCGCCGTGGTGGTCGCGGCGGCCTGTGGCGCGGGAGTGGTTCGTGCGCTACCGACGGCCGGCATCGCACCGGCGCTGGCGGCGATCGGCTGGGCGGGGGGCGCGGCGGCGCTGGCGTTCGTCGTGGCGCTGGTCGTCGAAATCATCCGCTTTCCCTCGGCCGATGGCGGCGGAACGCGACGGTTGGCGGCGACGGGGCTGATCCTCGCCTGGGTGGCGCTGCCGGTGGCGTGCCTGGTGGCGCTGCGTGTCGACGACGGCGGCATCCCCGGCGGGGCACGCTCGATCGTGCCGCTGGCGAGCCTCGTCGCGGTCGTGAAAGGGGGAGACGTTGCGGCGTATGCGGTCGGATCGTCGCTCGGTCGGCGGCGGATGGCGCCCGCGCTGAGCCCCGGAAAGACCTGGGAGGGGGCATGGGCGTCGGTGGCGGCGTCGGTGGCGATCGCCTGGATGCTGCTCGCGGCGCCGTCGGCGCCCCATCCCTGGGGAGGCTGGCCGGTGTACGGTCTCGCCGTGGGGACGGCGGGGATCCTCGGCGACCTGGGCGAATCACTGCTCAAACGCGAGGCGGGCACGAAGGACTCGGGTCGGTCATTGGGGCCGCTGGGGGGCGTTCTCGACCTGGTCGACTCGCTGCTGGTCGCCGCACCGGTGGCCTGGGTGTTGTGGCGGGCGGCGGACTGGATCGGGCCCGGGGTGGCATGACGCAACATGCTGCCGCGTCAGGGTTTGCCGAGGTGCCACGAAGGCAACGGCCTGGTTCCCGGACACCACCCGCGGGTGCCCGGACGCCGCCGGGTATACTCGTGCGAAATCCCCTCTATCCGAGACCGTCGGTGGCATGCCGCCGCGGGCTCACATGTCGCGCACGAGCATCGCGGTCGTCGACTCCAAGCGGATCCTGGCCATTTTCGGGCCGCGGGATCAGCATCTCCGCCGCATCCGCTCGGCCCTCGGCGTCGGCGTTTCGGCCCGTGACGACTCGATCCACATCGAAGGGGACGAGCCGGCCGTGCTCCGCGCCACGGCGGTGTTCGAAGAGCTCGACCGGATCGCCCGGGAGCAGGGGTCGGTGGCCCTCGAGGACGTCGCCCAGCTGCTGTCGATCGCCACCGGACAATCCGCCGCCGAGCCGGTCGAGCCGATCGAGGTCCAGCGGCCCGGACGGGCGGTCGTCCCGCGTTCCCCCGGGCAGGCGGCCTACGTCCGCGCGATCCGCAACAACGACGTGGTCCTCTGCGCCGGACCGGCGGGGAGCGGCAAGACGTTTCTTGCCGTGGCTCTTGCGGTGTCGATGCTGCGCAGCGAGCAGGTACGGAAGATCGTGCTGGTGCGTCCGGCGGTCGAGGCCGGCGAGAGCCTCGGGTACCTGCCGGGGGATCTCCAGGCGAAGATCAACCCCTACCTGCGCCCGCTGCTCGACGCCCTCCGCGAGATGATCGACTTCGAGCAGCTCAAACGCCTCTCCGAGCAGGAGGTGGTGGAGATGATCCCGCTGGCGTACATGCGCGGGCGGACGCTCAACCACGCCTTCATCATCCTCGACGAGGCCCAGAACACCACCGTTTCGCAGATGAAGATGTTCCTCACCCGGCTCGGCAACGGGTCGAAGATGGTGATCTCCGGCGACACGACGCAGGTCGACCTTCCCGCCAACCGGACCAGCGGACTGGTCGACGCGATGCGGCGGCTGGAGGGGGTGCCGGGGTGTGCGCAGGTGCGGCTCGCCGGAGAGGACATCGTCCGCCACCCGCTCGTGCAGCGGATCGTCGCCGCCTACGACGACGCAGGTCATCAGGAGCAGCGGCGGCCCTCCCGGCCGTGATTCTTCCCCCATGCCCGTCGCCCCCTCGTCCTACCGTCGCCGGATCCGCCGCGGCCAGGCCATCGAAGGCCCCCAGGGGTTCTGGTCAACCCTTTTCGAGCGCGCTTCGCGCGCCGAGGTGGTGGTCCGCCTCGGGCTCTGCCTGGGTGCAGCGCTGGTGATGGCGCTGCTGGTGAGGGGCTGGATGGAGCCATTCCCGTGGCACGTCGGCGCCGTGGCGCCGCGCGGTGTGGCGGCCAGGGTGCCGTTCAAGAAACCGGATGCGGAACGCACCCGGGAAGCCCGCAAGCGGGCCGAGGCGCAGGTCCGCGTCGTCTACACGCAGGACAAGGCGAAGCTGATGCGATTGCGGGACGGATTGAAGAACCGCCTCGCCGAACTGGCCCCTGCCGAGACGCTCGCGGCCGTGCCCCGCGCGGTGTGGCTCGAGTTCGCCCCCGAGGCCGCCGACGCCTTCGAGCGACTTCCTCCTCCCGCTGCCCCCGGAGTGGAGCAACCGACCTCCCCCGCCGATGACCAACCGTCGCGCGACGTCGCCGTGCCGATCGACGAGGCGGTGCTCGCGGCGGAGCAGGAGTATCAGAGGTTCCGCGGCCGGGTGGCCTCGAAGGAGAAGCAGACGGAGGTCGACCGGGCGATCGACCGGGCGTTCGCGGAGATTCTCGGAACGGGCGTGCTCGAGAAACTCCAGCACGACATCAACGAGGGGAGCCAGACCGAGATCGACGTCTATCCCCTCGGGAACCCCGCCGACATCTCCCGGGTGCAGGTCTTCGACGTCCAGTTGGTCGAGGCCAAGCTGCGTCTTGCCGGCCGGTTCACCGAGGAGTTCGGGGAGGGCCCTGTCACGTCGCGCCTCGTCGGCTGGCTCGAGCAGCGGCTTGCCGGTTCGCTCGAGGTGGACCTCGAAGGGACCGCCAAGGCCAAGAAGAAGGCGAGCGACGAGACCCCGCAGCAGTTCGAGCGCTACGCCGCCGGTGACCTGCTGGCCCCGCCCGGAGCGCCGCTGTCGCCGGAGCAGTTCGAGTTGCTGGAGCTCGAGGAGCGGGCGTTCAACGAGGAGCAGACGGTCCCGCAGCGCTTGAGCCGACTGGTGGCGACGTTCGGGCTGTTGGTGGCGGTGCTGACGCTGGCGGGGTTCTACATCCACCTCCGCCACCACGACATCCTCGACGATCTCGGCCACGTCGCCACGCTCCTCGGCCTGTCGACGGTGACGGTCCTCGTCTGCCTGTGCGCCGCCGCCGACGGCTGGCGCGCGGAAACGGTGCCGCTGGTGGTGTTCGCCCTGACGGTGGCGATCGCCTACGAGGAGGACCTGGCGCTGCTCTTGGCCGCCGAAGTAGCGCTGGTCGTGGTCGTCGTGCTCGGCGCGGGGATGTCGAGTTTCGTGACGCTGGTGTCGACCGCGGCGGCGGTGGTGTTCTGGACCGGCAGGCTCCGCAGCCGCAGCCGCCTGATCTACGTCGGCTTGTTCGCCGCTGCCGTCGCCTTCTTCACCCAGATCGGGTCGCAACTCCTCGAGTCGCGCCCGCTCGACAAGGACTACCTGATCCTCACCGACGCCGCCCGGACCGCCGGCTGGGTCGCGTTGTCGGGGTTCCTGATGACCGGTCTGCTGCCGTTCATCGAGCGGGCATTCGGCGTCCTCACCGACTTGAGTCTCCTCGAGGTCGGCGACATCGCCCATCCGCTCCTCCAGGAACTGGTCCGTCGTGCCCCGGGCACCTACAACCACTCGATCAACGTCGCCAGCATCGGTGAGGCCGCGGCCGAGGCGATCGGTGCCCGCGGGCTGCTGGTCCGTGTCGGGGCCTATTTCCACGATGTCGGCAAGATGCTCAAACCGGCCTACTTCGTCGAGAACCAGGGGCAGCAGCCGAGCCTCCACGAAACCCTCGCCCCGGCGATGAGCACCTTGGTGATCGTCGCCCACGTCAAGGAGGGGGCCGAGCTGGCCCGGCAGTACCACCTCCCGCAGCCGATCGTCGATCTGATCACCGAGCACCATGGCACGACGTTGGTCGAGTACTTCTTCCGTCGTGCCACCGAACGCTCGCAGGTCGACCCCAACGGGACCGAGGTCGACGAGCAGATGTACCGTTATCCGGGGCCGAAGCCGAGCACGCGCGAGTCAGCGGTGCTGATGCTCGCCGACGCCACCGAGAGCGCCAGCCGGGCCCTGGCCGATCCGACGCCGGCGCGGATCCAGGGGCTGGTGCACGACCTGGCGATGAAGCGGCTGCTCGACGGGCAGTTCGAGGACTGCGGGCTGACGCTCGAGGAGTTGGCACGGATCGAGGACAGCCTCACCAAGAGCCTGACCGCGGTCTACCATGGCCGCGTGAAGTATCCCGGCCAGCGGTCAGCCTGACATGGCCGCTGCGCAAGCCGGATCACGGCCGTCGCCGAGAAGGCACGTCGTCGAGGTCGTCGATCGGCAGCGGGTCTGGTCCGTGCCCCGCGCCTGGCTGACCCGCGTGTGCCGCCGGGCGCTGGCCGAGGAGGGAGTAAAGCGGGCGACGATCACGCTGGTCTTCGTCGACGACGCCGGCATCGCCGCCCTCCACGACCGCTGGCTCGGTGATCCGACCCCGACCGACGTGATCACCTTCGATCTCGGCGACGGCGACCGGCTGTGCGGCGACATCGCCTGCAGCACGGAGACGGCGCTGCGCGAGGCGGCCCGCTACGGCTGGTCGGCCCGGCACGAGCTGGCGTACTACATGATCCACGGTCTGCTCCACCTCACCGGCTACGATGACCATGCCGTCGCCCACCGCCGGGCGATGCGGGCCCGCGAGCGTGCGGTGTTCGCCGCGCTCGATCTCCCTGCCCCACCCCGTCGCTCGCGCCGCCCATGAACCCCGCCGCCATCCGCATCGAATCGGCGGTGATGGTCCTCGCCCTCGCCGGAGCGGCGGCGACACTCGCCCGCGCCGCGCGCGGGCCGCAGCGCCATCGTGTCGCCGAGGCCTGCCGGTCGCGGGGCCGACCCGACGACGTGGCGCGGATCCTCACCGACTGCGACACCCTCGCGTTCCTCGCGTCGTCGGCGATGGTGATCGCGGCATTGGTGGCGACGCTGCTCGCCGGTCGGACGCTGGCGGCCGCCGGGCCGACCGCCGCGGTGGCCGGAGCGGTCGGCTGGATCGGTCTGGCGTGGCTGGCCCTGGTCGCCCTGCCGGTGGTCGCCTCGGCCTGGTGCGGGGCGGCGATCCTCGTCGGTGGGTTCGCGATCTGGCGGCCGCTGTTGGCGCTGGCGGCGCCGGTCGTCGGCTGGCTGGGGTCGCTCGGCCGGCGGCTCGCCGCCGCGGGGGGGGCCGGACCGGTCGCGCCGGCGACGGGCGACGCCGAGCTCCGCGCGGTCGTCGACGAGGCCCACCGCGACGGTCTGCTCGAGGACACCGCGCGCGACATGATCGAGGGGATCATGGACCTCGCCGAGGCACGGGTCGGACGGATCATGACCAAGCGGACGGCGATGGTGAGCCTGTCCGTCGACATGCCGTGGGACGACGTCGTTCGCCTCGCCGCGGAGAGCGGCCACTCGCGCCTGCCGGTGTGGGAAGGATCGCCCGACGGCGTGATCGGGATCCTCCACGCGCGGGAATTGCTCGTCGCCCTCACCCGGCGGCTCGACGGCGTGCCGCCGCCGTCGTCGGTGCGCGAGGTGCTGCGGCCACCGTTCTTCGTCCCCGAGACGATGTCGGTCCAGAAGCTGCTCCGTGAGCTGCAGCGGACCCACACCCACATCGCGATCGTGACCGACGAGTTCGGCGGCGTGGCGGGGCTGGTGACGATCGAGGACGCGTTGGAGGAGATCGTCGGCGAGATCACCGACGAACATGACGAGGTCCTCGCCGACGGGCTTCACCGGCTCGCCGACGGTTCCTGGGAGGTCGACGGCCACCTTCCCGTCGGTGAGCTCAACGCACGGACAGGGCTCGACCTGCCGGAGACCGACGGGTACGAGACCGTCGGCGGGCTGGTATTCCATCGCTGCGGCCGGGTGCCGCAGGTGGGGGAGCGGATCGAGGCCCACAACGCGTCGTTCGAGGTCCTCGCCACCTCGGGCCGGCGCGTGGAGCGGGTACGGGTGACGAGCCCCTGAGACGCGACGATGGCCGCGGAGAAGACGCTCGCGCTGGTACTCGGTGCCACGCCGTTCGGCGAGACGAGCAGCGTGGTCACGCTCTTCACGCGCGAGATCGGCAAGCTGCGGGCTCTGGCGAAGGGGGCGTGGCGTCCGAAGGGGCCGTTCGACGGCGCCCTTGACCTGTTTTCCACGTGCGAGGTAATCGTCCTGCGCCGTGCGTCAGGCGGTCTGGATCTGCTCACCGAGGCCTGCCTCCTCGAGCGGTTCCGGATCGCCGGCAGCCTGGCGGCCTATCAGGCGACGGTCGGCCTGACCGAACTGACCGACGCGCTCACCGCCGACGCCGATCCGCAGCCGGAGCTCTTCGATGCCGTCGTCGCCAGCGTCCACTCCCTCTCCGGTCATCGTGGATCCGACGACCGGGTCGACGAGGAGCGGATCCGCGCCGCCCTGGCGATCCTCCACCTCACCGGTCACGGGCCGGCGCTGGAGCGCTGCGCCGCCTGCCTGGCGCCGGTCGGCACGGGACGCGCCTCCTTCGGGATGCTCGACGGCGGGACTCTGTGCCCCTCCTGCCGACGCGGCAAACGACTGGTGGTCTCGGTGTCCGACGGTGCGCTGGCGCTGCTCCGGCGGCTGGCCGCCACGCCGCCACGGACGATCCTCACCGTCGATGCCGACCGGCTCGGCGAGGCCCGTGCCGTCGTCGATGCCTACCTGTCCCATCTGCTCGGCCGCCGGCTCCGCTCCGCATCCGCGTCGCCACAGCGGCCCGGACCCCGGCGTCGCTGACCGATTTCCCACCCGCGCGGGCCGTCGATATCGCCCCGTTGCCGAGGCGCGATCCGCCGCCGTTTCGCCGCGGGACGCGTCGTCCACGGCCTGCCCGGTCACCCGTCCCTGAAGCCGCGACCATGACGTCCTCCCCCCGCCGAGATCCGCTGGCCACCGTGGTGCGCGCGGTGCCGCCGCTCGTGGTGGCGGCCCTGCTTGCCGGCGGCTGCGCCGGGCTGGAGAAGCCGCGCTGGCCGTGGTCGAAGCCCGCCGGCGAGCTCGCGGCCGACGATGCCGGCGTGATCTCCTCAGAGCGCCCCAGTGCCGACACCGGGACGGGTTGGGACTACTTCAAGGGGGAGAACATCAAGAAGCGATGGAAGAAACTCGTCGGCCGCGGGCCGAACGAGGCGGTCGCCCGCGCGGCGCTGGCCGAGGGTGACGCCCTGTACCGCGAGCGCCGCTACGACGAGGCGATCGCCAAATACAAGGTGGCGGTCGACCGCTGGCCCGATTCGGCCGTCGAGGAGGACGCCCTCTGGCAGCTCGCCGAGTGCTGGTTCTTCACCGACCGCTACCCCAAGGCCGAGGACGGTTACGACGAACTGGTGAAGAAGTACGCCAACTCGCGCTACCTCGACCGCGTCGCCCAGCGGCAATTCGTGATCGGCCAATACTGGATCGCCGTCGACCGCAAAGACCACCTCCCGCTGCTGGTCCCCAATCTCGCCGATCGCAGCCGGCCGCTGTTCGACACCAAGGGGCGCGCCCTCAAGGCGTTCGAGCATGTCCGTCTCAACGATCCGCGCGGAATCCTCGCCGACGACAGCATCATGGCGGCGGCCAACGCCCACTTCCTCGACCGTCAGTGGATCGACGCCGACTACTTCTACGGGCTGCTCCGCACCGAATACCCGGACAGCGACTTTCTCCTCGAGGCCCATCTGCTCGGTATCCAGGCGAAGCTCCGCGCCTACCAGGGGGCCGGCTACGAAGGGGGCGTGCTCGACGAAGCGGAGTTCCTCGCCGACCAGACGCTGGTCCAGTTCCCCGACCAGTTGACGAACGAGGACCAGGACCGGCTGGTCACCACGCGTGCGGAGATCGCCGCGCAGCAGGCGCTCCGGCACTGGGAGCGCGCCGAGTTCTACGCCAAGGGAAAGCACTACACCTCGGCGCGGATCTACTACGCGCTGCTGGCCCGTGACCGTCCGCAGACGCTCCTCGCCCAGAAGGCCCGCGACCGGCTCGGCGAGATCGAGGGGCTCGCCGACGTCTCGGACAACCCGTTCCCGATGCTGACGGCGGTCCTCAACCCCGACTCGCTCAAGGAAGCGGAGCTCGACGCCATGGCCGAAGCCGACACGGTGATCGCCCGCGAGAACGATACCGACGCGGGAATCGTCCGCTGAGCGACCGGTTCCGGGCCGAGTACGGCCGTCGAGGGGTGTCGTCATGGATCAGGCGCGCGGCACGATCGCCACGACGGGCCGGTGGCCATTGGCCCTGATCGCCGCCGCCCTGCTCGTCTCGGGCTGCGCCAGCTACCGCTTCGGCAACGCCACGCTCTACGCCCCCAACGTCCGCACCGTCTTCGTGCCGCTGATCCAGTCGGAATCGTTCCGGATGACACCGGGACTGGATCTCGGCGAGCGCCTCACCGAGGCGGTGTGCAAGGAGATCGAGAAGCGGACGCCGTTCAAGGTCGTCGGCACCGCCGAGGCCGACAGCGTGCTGACGGCGCGGATCGTCGCCGACACCAAACGGATGGTGGTCGAGAGCCCGACCGACCAGTCGCGGCAAGTGGAGATGAATCTCCAGGTGCTCGTCACGTGGGCCGACCGCGGCGGTGCCGTGCTCGCCACCGGCGCCGTGCCGCTGCCCGCGGCGAGCGTCGACGTCGGCCAGTCGGCGATGCTCGTCCCCGAGTTCGGCCGCTCGGTGGCCAGCACGCAGCAGGAGGGGATCGTGAAGATGGCACAGCAGATCGTCGGGCTCATGGAAGAGCCGTGGTGATCAGGCGAGGCCGCCTCCGCCCCGTGACGGCGGTACATTGGCCTCGATGGCCACCCCACTCCCCACCCGTTGGCGCTTGCGCACGCTGGCCTTGCCCCTGCCGGGGACCGACGGGCCGCTGCGCCGCCCGTTGGTGATGGGGATCGTCAACGTCACCCCCGACAGCTTCTCCGACGGTGGGCGGCATGCCGACGCGGGCGCGGCCGTCGACCACGGCCTGCGGCTGGTCGCCGAGGGCGCCGACATCCTCGATGTCGGCGGGGAGAGCACGCGGCCGTTTTCGGCACCGGTGGACGCCGCCGAGGAGCTGCGGCGCACCGCCACGGTCGTCGACCGGCTGGTGCGCGAGGCCGGCGTGCCGGTGTCGATCGACACCTCCAAGGCCGCCGTGGCCCGCCGCGCCCTCGACCTCGGCGCCGAGATCATCAACGACGTCACCGGCCTGGAGGGCGATCCGGGGATGCTGCCGCTGGCGGTCGAGACCGGGGCCGGCGTCTGCGCGATGCACATGCAGGGGACTCCGCAGACGATGCAGATCCTCCCGCGCTACGACGACGTCGTCGCCGAGATCCATGCCTGGCTCGTCGCGCGCCGCACGGCGCTGCTGACGGTGGGGATCGACCGGGAACGGATCTGCCTCGACCCGGGGATCGGCTTCGGCAAGACCCATGCGCACAACGTCGCGCTCGTCCGGCACGCCGGCCGGTTCCTCGACATCGGGCAGCCGATCCTCGTCGGTCATTCGCGGAAGGGGTTTCTCGGCAAACTGGTCGAGGAGGCCCTCGGGCGGAAGGCCGACGAGGCGCTCCGCGACGGGGCCACGGCGGGGATCGCCTGCCATCTCGCCGCCGCCGGGGTCCAGGTGGTGCGCGTCCACGCCGTGGGGCTGGTGAGGGCGGCACTCGAGGCGTTCGCGGCGGCCCGGTGACGGCATGGTACGATTCCGCGGCTCGATCACGGCCGCGTCGGTTGGAGCGTCGGAGATCCCCCCGTGACCACGACCGCGTGCCCCGCTCCGGAGGAGTTGGAGCTCCACTGCCGGCAGATCGCGGAGCGAGCCCGACGGGCGGCGCAGGAACTAGCGGCCGTTCCCGGCCATCGGCGGGCCGCGGCGATCCGCGCGGCTGCAGTGCGGATCCGCGCCGACGTCGCCGGGATCCTCGCCGCCAACGCGCTCGACATGGAGGCCGGCCGCGCGGCCGGGGTCGGGGCGGCGAACCTCGATCGCCTCCGGCTCGACGGCGCCCGCGTCGAGGCGCTCGCTGCCGGGCTGGAGGCGGTGGCCGATCAGCCCGATCCGGTCGGGGAGGTGATCGAGGAGCGGACGCGGCCCAACGGCCTGGTGGTCCGCAAGGTCCGGGTGCCGCTGGGGGTGGTGCTGTTCATCTATGAATCGCGCCCCAACGTCACCGCCGACGCCGCCGCCGTCGCCCTCGGCAGCGCCAATGCGATCATCCTCCGCGGCGGCACCGACGCGGCCCGGTCGAGCCGGCGGCTCGTGGAGTGCATCCACGGGGCCCTCGACGACACGGGCGTCCCGCTCGCGGCGGTGCAGCTGGTCGAAACGCCGGACCGGGCGGCCATCGGCTGCTTGTTGGGGATGAGCGACTGCATCGACGTCGTGATTCCGCGCGGGGGCGAGGAGCTCGTCCGTCGGGTCGCCACCGAGGCGCGGATGCCGGTGCTCAAGCACTTTACCGGTAATTGCCACGTCTACGTCGACTCCGCCGCCGATCTCGCGATGGCTCTCGCGATCGTGGTCAACGCCAAGTGCCAGCGGATGGGGGTCTGCAACGCCGCCGAGTCCCTCGTCGTCCACCGCGCCGTGGCCGACCGTTTCCTCCCCGGCGCGGCCGCGGCGCTGGCCGCACACGGCGTCGAGATCGCCGGCGACGAGACGGTCTGCCGGCTGGTGCCGGCGGCGGTGCCGGCGACCGCGGCCGATTACGCCCGTGAGTATCACGGGCCCAAGATCTCCGCCGTCGTCGTCGAGTCGCTCGACGACGCGATCGCCCACGTCAACCGGTTCGGCTCGCGCCACACCGACGCGATCGTGACCGCCGATCCAGCCGCGGCCGAGCGCTTCGCCGCCGGCGTCGACACCGCCGTGGTGATGGTCAATGCCAGCACCCGGTTCAACGACGGCGGCGAGCTCGGCCTGGGGGCCGAGATCGGGATCTCGACCGACAAGCTCCACGCCCGCGGGCCGTGCGGTACGCGTGAATTGACCACCTCGAAGTACGTCGTCACTGGCAGCGGGCAGGTACGATCGTGAGGGGCGAGAGCCCTCCGCGCCGGCGACGTTGAACCCTCCGCCGGGCCCCCCGCGGCGTCATTTCCCATCCCCGTGGACCCGTGCCATGATCCGCCCGCTTCTCGTCACCCACCTCACCCTGCTCCTCCTCGTCATGAACGTCGCCGCGCGCGCTGAAGAACCTGCCGATCCGCACCAGTGGCTCGAGGACGTCACGGGTGAGAAACAGCTGGAGTGGGTCAGGCAGCGGAACGCCACGGTCAAGGCGGCGCTGACCGATCGGGAGGAGTTCCGCGCACTCGAGGGGCGCGTCCTCTCGATCCTCGACTCCAAGGCGCGGATCCCGATGGTCGGCAAGATCGGCGCGCAGTTCTACAACCTGTGGCGCGACGGCAAGAACCCGAAGGGGCTGTGGCGCCGGACGACGCTCGCCGACTACCGCACGGCGGAGCCGGGCTGGGAGACGGTCATCGACGTCGATGCCCTGGCGGCCGCCGAGAAGGAGAACTGGGTCTGGCACGGGGCCACGGTTCTCGAGCCCGACGACCGCCGCTGCCTGGTGGCGTTGTCGCGCGGCGGTGCCGACGCCGAGGTGATCCGCGAGTTCGATCTCGAGAGTTGCCAGTTCGTCACCGGTGGCTTCGCCCTGCCTGAGGCCAAGAGCCGTGTCGCCTGGCGCGACGCCGACACGCTCCTGGTCGGCACCGATTTCGGACCCGGCTCGATGACGTCGTCCGGGTATCCGCGCACGGTGCGCGTCTGGAAGCGGGGCACGCCGCTGGCGACGGCGACGACGGTGTTCGAGGCCGCGGCCGACGACATGGCGGCCAGCGCCTTCACCGACCGGACGCCGGGATTCGAACGCGAGTTCATCGTCCGGCAGATGACGTTCTGGACCAACGAGCTGTACCAGGTGCGAGACGGCAAGGTCGTCAAGGTGCCCAAGCCCGACGACGCCAACGCCACGCTCCACCGTGAGTGGCTCCTCCTCGAGCTGCGCAAGGACTGGGAGGTGGCGGGCACCACCCATCCAGCGGGGGCGCTGCTGGCGATCGACCACGAGCGCTTCATGGCCGGCGCCCGCGAGTTCCACGTCCTCTTCCGGCCGGGGCCGCGGACGTCGCTGGTGGCGGTGGCGCCGACGCGCCACCACCTCCTCGTGACCACGCTCGACAACGTCCGCAACCGGATCGAGGCCCTCTCCTGGCAGGATGGCCGCTGGCTCCGTGAGCCGCTTGCCGGCGTGCCCGACGTCGGCACGGCGAGCGTCTCGGCCGTCGACGATCTCGAGGGGGACGACTTCTTCCTCGTCACCGCCAGCCCGCTGGCCCCGTCGACACTGGCGCTGGGAAGTCTTCCCGCGACCGGTGCACCGCGGGCGGGAGCGGTCGAAAAGCTCAAGAGCGCCCCGGCGTTCTTCGACGCGACCGGTCTCGTCGTCGAGCAGCACGAGGCGACCAGCGCCGACGGCACGAAGGTGCCCTATTTCCAGATCGGCCGGGCGAACCTTCCCCCCGACGGCTCGACGCCGACGCTGCTCTATGGCTACGGCGGCTTCGAGATCCCGCTCGTCCCCGGCTACGATCCCGTGACCGGTGCGGCGTGGCTCGAACGGGGCAACGTGTCGGTGATCGCCAACATCCGCGGCGGCGGTGAATTCGGCCCCGTCTGGCACCAGGCGGCCCTCAAGGCCAACCGGCCGCGGGCCTACGAGGATTTCATCGCGGTCGCCGAGGACCTCGTGCGCCGCAAGGTGACCAGCCCGCGGCACCTCGGGATCAAGGGGGGCAGCAACGGCGGGCTGTTGATGGGCAACATGCTCACCCGCCGGCCCGACCTGTGGGGGGCGATCGTCTGCCAGGTGCCGCTCCTCGACAT
This sequence comes from Planctomycetota bacterium, assembly GCA_016872555.1. Classification (NCBI taxonomy): domain Bacteria; kingdom Pseudomonadati; phylum Planctomycetota; species Planctomycetota bacterium. Next base: position 79,156 of record VGZO01000007.1, on the reverse strand, counting down.
GCGCCGCTACCACACGCTCCTGGCGGGGGCGAGCTGGATGGGGGAGTACGGCAACCCCGACGACCCGACGGAGTGGGAGTTCATCAAGGGCTTCTCCCCATACCACAACCTCGATCCGGCGAAGGACTATCCGCCGATCCTCATCACCACCAGCACCCGCGACGACCGCGTTCACCCCGGCCACGCCCGGAAGATGGCGGCGCGGCTCGAGGAGTACGGCAAGAAGGTGCTGTCGTACGAGAACATCGAAGGGGGCCACGGCGGCGCCGCCGACAATCGTCAGAAGGCGTTCATGGACGCGCTCGGCTGGACGTTTCTCGACGGCGAGCTCCGCTGATCCTCCCGCCGGGCAGTCAGCCGACGAGGCCGAACTGGCGCCGCAGTGCCAACGGCGCGCCGATGTCGAGCACGTGGAGCATGCCGGTAAAGCGCTCGGCCTCGGGGAGCACGAGGCCCGGCTTGGCGGCGACGAACGTGCCCGTGGCGTGGGCCTCGACGCACGCGCCGGCGGGAGTACCGGTGTCGGCGTCGAGGCCGGAGGGGACGTCGACCGCGAACACCGCCGTGCTCGCCCGCCGGCTGGCGGAGTTGATCGCCTCGATCGCGGTGGCGATCGCGCCGCGCGGGGAGCCCTCGGCACCGGTGCCGAGCAGCGCGTCGACGATCCACACCGCCCCCTCCAGCGCCAGCCGCCATGCCTCGGGCGTGCCGTCGGGGAGGAAGTGGAGCGGAATGCCGCAGCGTTGCACGATCGCGAGGTTGTCGGCGGCTGCACCGGTGAAGCGGTCGGCCGGGGCCGCCGACAGCACGCGGACCTCGTGGCCGAGATTCTCGAGGTGCCGGGCGATCACCATGCCGTCGCCCCCGTTGTTGCCCGGCCCGCAGACGACCGCCACCGGTCCGGCCCCGAACTCGTCGTGCGCGACTGCCGCGGCGGCACGGCCGGCGTTTTCCATGAGCACGATTCCGCTCACGCCGTAGTCCTCGATCGCGCGGCGGTCGAAATCGCGCACCTGCTGGCGCGTGAGCGTTGTCATTGGAGTAGGGGAGTAGGGGAGGAGGGGAGTAGGGGAGTAGGGGAGTAGGGGAGTGGCAGGCGCTCACTCCGGGACAGTCTGCCCGAACGCGGCCGCGATCGCCGCCACCGTCGCGCGCCGCTCCGGGGGAACCCGGCGCCGCCAGTCGGCGAGGTATTCGCGGAACGGCTGCGGGGCGGTGGGCATCGCCTCGTTGAGGTACGGCACGGCCGCCCAGTGGGCCGGCTCCGCCTCGAACAGCGGCAGCAGGGCCGCGGCGACGACGGTGTTGCGCTGGCGGTCGGTCGCCACGGTGGCGAGCGCGGAGCGGTTGGCACGGTACCAGTCGGCCAGCGTCGTTCCCTCGGGGAGCCGTGCTCCGTCGATCCGGGCGGTGGCGTAGGCGGCGAGGTGCGGGGCGTAGTCGCGCCAGTTGGGATAGGGGGGCTCGGTGGCCCAGCGCTCGGCCATGCGCCTGAGGACGAACAGGCTCGCCAGCTCGCACAGCGACTCCTCGAACCACTGGTTGCCCGTCGGGTCGCGGTCGTAGCGGCAGACGACGTGGCACAGTTCGTGGGCAAACTGGTAGGCGTACTGCGACCAGAGGTTGCCGCCGGTGTTGAGACGGATCCGCACCAGGCCCCCGTCGCCACGCTCGTGGAGGACGATCGGTCCGCCGCTGGCGCGGACCTCGAGCGGGGGCAGGCCGGACTCGGGGACATGATCGAGCAGGGCCCGCGCCGCGGAGCCGAGGACGCGGCGGACGTCCTCGGGCACCGCCCCTCCCCACTCCGTCTCGTCTGCCAGGGCGATCCGCAGCGGTTCGTCGCCCCCGGCGCGCGGCAGGAGTGCGAGCAGGAGCAGCGCAACCACGAAACACCGAAGTCGCGCGCTCACGCCGTCCGGACCCCCAGGCCGAGCACGTCGCGGCAGTGGGCGATGCTCCGGGCGAGCTCGGCGAGCTGGTAGTCCTGCTCAGCCGGCCGCCGGGCCTCCCCCTCGGGCGGCTTGAACGGTTCGAGCGGCCGGCCGCGGCGGGCCAGCGCGAGGAACGCCGCCAGGTCGGCGGCCCGCGCCGCGGGGTAGGCCCGCCAGAAGTCTGCCGTGTAGAGCGGCAGCCGGCGGGGAAACCCGGAGATCGTCTCGATCTGCACGCGCACCCCGCGGCAGGCGGTCGCGAACAGGTCGAAGAATGCCGGCAGGTCGACGCACCCCTCCCCCATCGCGGTCCACTGGGCGACGACTCCGTCGTCGTCGGTCCAGAGCATCGTGTCGCGCAGGCTCGTCGTCACCACGTGGGGAGCGAGGGTCTCCAGGGCGCGCACGGGGTCTTCGAGCGTCCAGCAGGCGTTGCCGGAGTCGAAGTTGACGCCGACGAAATCCGGTCCGGCTTCCTCGACGAGTGCCTTCAGCTCGCGCGACTGCATGTCGCCGGCATGGTTCTCGACGGCGATCCGCACGCCGGCATCGATCGCCCGTGAGCGCTGCGAGCGGAGCACCGCGACCGTGTCGGCGATCCGGGCCTCGATGCCGCCAGGGGTGAGCCGGTCGGCGCCGTTGCCGAGGATCACGCGGAAGGCGGGCGAACCGAGCGCCCGGGCCATCCGGATCCCGAGCGCCAAGTGCTCCTCGGCGCTTCCCCAGTCGGCCTTGAACGTGGTCGACGTCGGGCAGATGCTCCAGCTTCCCAATTCCAGCGAGACGCCCCGGTCGGCAGCGTAGGTGCGCAGGTCGCCGAGCGAGCCGTCGTCGAAGCGTCCCTCGAGCGGGCCGAAATCGGTGATGAACAGCGCGTCGCAGCGGAGCGCTTCGGCGTGGTCGACCAGCTTGCGGGCGTTCCATCCCAGGCCGCGGACGGCGAAGTTGTCGAACCCCAGCGGGATTCCGCGGCGCTCCACCGCCGCACGGGCAACCCCGGCCAGACCCGCAAGTGCCGTCGGGACGAGCGCCCGCCCCAGTGCCCGACGCGACAGCGGCATGAGGTCGAAACAGGATCGCGCGGGATCAGGAGTAGCGTGCATGAAGGGTTTCCCCGACGGACATGGACGGAGCCGGAGCAGCGGGCCTACCGCGCCGCAAGGATGCCGCCGCGCACCAGCAGCGGCACGACGCGCTCCTCGACGGCCGTCACCGCGTCGGCGAGGATCGCCCGCCGCTCGGCAGCATCGGTCACCGGCTGTTTGTCGCGCTCGATACCGCGACCGACCGCCGTGAGCCTGGTGTCGACGCGCTCAGCGACCCCGGCGCGGTCCGCAGAGACCAGTTCGTGGATGATCGCCGCGTCGAGATCCCCGAGCACGGTGCCGCTCCCGGTACGCTCGCTGGCCAACGCCACGGGTCGACCCGAGAGGATATCCGAGGCGAGCATCGTGCGGTTGAACGGGTGGACGACACGGAGACCCCCGTCCGGCACGGTGACCGTTGAGGGGAGGGGATGGTTGGTCACCTCCAGCAACCCCGTCGCCACGCCGACATCGACGGCCCGGGCGACGGTCGCCCGGTCGATGGTCACGAACGGATCGGCAGCGACAATCTCCGACAGCCGCCGGCTTCCGCTACGGAGGAAGGCGACCAGCGAGTCGTACAGCGGCCCTTGTGTGGTCGAGGTGACGATCCCGAGGTTGCCGACGTGGGGAAGCGTGACGTCGGACTTGGCGAGGCCGTAGCACAGGTCGTCGGCGGCAGCGAGACGGTCCTCGACGGTGGGAAGCGGGGCCGGGCGTCGGCCGTAGACGTCGAACCGGAAGGCGGTGTTGGCACAGAAGTCCTTGTGGGCCTCGGCGACGAGCCGGTCGGACGAGGTGCGGAACAATTCCTGGAACTCCGGCAGCACGCACAGGTCCCAGAAATTGGTGTGGACCGGCAGGCTACCGACGTAGTCGAGCCCCGAACGCCGCATCATCCCCGCGACGTCGGCGAAATAGAAACTCGTCCAGTGGTCGTTGAGGTACTCGTGGGCGAGATACCGGGCGTCGAGGGTGCGGATCGAGTCGACATAGGCAGCGGCTCGCGGGTTATCGACGAAATAGCGCGCCTGCTTGTCGCGGATGAACACCAGATAGTTGATCGCGTCGCGGATCCGCTGGAGGCTGTCCCCCTGGCGCAGCGCCGCATACTGGCGGAGGATGCCACGGATCGGCTGGAGGTGGGCCCAGCCGGGCATGGCGTTGTAGCTGACGAGCACCAGCCCTCCCGGCGCCAGGTGGCGCTCGAGGATCGCGTGGATGTGAGCGCGGACATCGTCTGACACCCAGCTGTAGACACCGTGGAGGGTGATGAACGAGAAGCTGCCGAGGGCGGCCGGCAGCGCGCCGAAGTCGGCCGTCAACACGCGGGCGTTGGTCAGCCCCCCGGCGGCGATGTCGCGCTCGGCGACGGCGGTGTGCTGCGGATTGACGTCGACGCCGACGAATTCACCACGCGGTTCGGCGGCGGCCAGCGTCGTCAGCGTCCGCCCCAGTCCGCAGCCCAGTTCGAGGTAGCGAAAGCCGGTTGCCGGCGGCGGGGTGAAGCGGTTGAGCGCCGCGACGTAGCGGAGGACGACCGGCGCCAGGTGGGGATAGAACCCCGGCACGTAGCTGACGTCGGTAATGTAGCCGGCGGCGGTGGACATCGTGTGACTCCCGGGATGCGTCCGACCGCACGAGCATACCAGGCGCATGGCCGGGCATCGCATCACTGTTGTCGCGCCCGCCGCGACCGTCACGGCCGCTGAGGGCGGCCCGCGCGCGGTCACTCGCGCTCGTCGACGATCCGGGCGCGGTACGCGGCGATCAGCTCCCCGAGGACGGCGATCCGCTCGCGGATCTCGTCCCCCTCCTCGGTGTCGCCGATCCGGCGCGGCACGTCCTCGACGCGCAGGTCGGTGATCGTGGGCACGATGTCGGCGCCCGACGCGATCGCCGCGTCGACCGACTCGAAGTGGTGGTGGAGCGCCAGGGCCGTCCGAGTCGCCTCGAGGATCAGCGTGTAGCCGCGGTCGCCGTAGGCCTCGGAGAAGGCGCCGTCGATCGTCACCGCGTCGCCACTCGCCTTGAGCGGCGACTCTCCCTTCTCGACCTTGACCGGGACGTGGCCGTTGACGATCAGGGCGGTCGGGGAAAAAACGCCGAACTCGGCGAGCACCTTGCGGCAGAACCAGCGCTCGTTGATGAGGCGGAAGTAGGGGTTCTTCGTCTCCACGTGCGTCGCCGGATCGGCGACGAAAAACGACTCGAACGTCGCCATCCGATCCTTGCCGAACCACGGCGACAGCGGCCCGCCCCACAGATACCACAGCGTGTCGAGGTCGTCGCCGGCCGCCCCGCGGAAGGCGCGGTGGACGACGCGCTCGAGTGCGTCGAACAGGTCGCGGCCCCGGCGCTCCACGCCGTCGACGACCAGGCCGATCCACTCCCCCCGGTCGTCGACGGGGACGCATCCGTGGAAGATCAGCACCTGGTCGCGGCGGAGGACGGCGTGGCCGCGGTCGGCGACGAAGCGCATCTGCCGCCACAACGTCGGGCTGGCGAGGAACGACTCCCGGAGCCGGGCGACGCACGCCGCCTCGTCGGCCGACAGGCGCTGGGGATCGTCCCAGTCGACCGTGGGAAAGTGGGTGTCGAGGAGCGGTTGGTCGCGGCCGTCGAGCGCCACGGTGCCGCGGTGCGGGTCGACCGCCGTCAGCAGGGCGCGGTGGCTGAGTCCCCACTCGGGATGGCGGCCGACGAGCTGGCCCTCGAGCTTGAACTGGAGGATCGCGGCGGCCTTCTGCATCCGGGCCATGAGGAGCGGATCGCGGAGGCCCTCCCCCTTGCAGGCGAAGCGCTCGGCGGGATCGTCGCCGTAGCAGACGCGCACCAACCGCTCGAGCGGCTGGAGGGTGATACCGTAGCCCTCCTCGAGCTGGCTCAGCCGCCGGTAGCGCAGCGAGATCCGCAGGATCGTGGCGATCGACGCCTCGTGGCCGAGGCAGGCTGCCATCCACGAGGCGTCGTGGTTGCCCCAGGTGATCGTCACGTGGGGCTGGTGCTCGAGGAGGTCGATGACGCGGTCGATCCGTGGGCCGCGGTCGCCGAGATCGCCAGCGACGATCAGCTCGCCGACGAGCAGATTGCGGATCAGCCGCGCCGTCATCCGTAACAGTTCCAGCCCCGCGCCCCGGGCCACGTACTCGCCGACGATCGCCTCGTGCTGCTCCCCGCCCCGGTCGGCAGACGCCGCCGCGAGCACCTCGGCGAACAGCCCGCGGGCGTGCGGCGGCACGACGCGCTCGACCGCCTCGCGGGTCCGCTCCCGCGCGAGGAAGCGGAGGAGCGTGAAGCCGCGGAGGATCGTCGTCGGGAGGAGGCCGGAGGGCATGCCGCCGGGCTGGCGCTCGAGCGCCGTGACCGTCTCGCGGGGATAGTAGATCAGGCTCAGCAGCCGGTCGCGTTCGGCGGGATCGAGCCGGTCGCCGAACGTCCGCTCGACGAGAACCCGCAGGCTGCCCGAGGCGTTGTTGACGACGTGCTTGAGCTTCTTGTGCTCGCCATGGACGTCGCTGATCACGTGGACCGGCGACTTGGGGAGCGTGAGCGTCGCCTGCAGCGTGGCGATCTCCGCCAGCACGCTGGCCGCATCGGGATAGAGACGTGACAGCTCGCGGTACAGCGCCCGGCGCTGTGGCACCGCCGTGACGGCGCCGGGGTTGCGATCCGCGGGAGCGGGGCTGGCGGTCACGGTCGGCCTCCGGTCGGCGGCAGGGAGTCGAGGATCGCGAGAAACGCCCGGCGCTCCTCGTCGGGGCCGTGGCGGGCCACAACGGACGCCGCCGCCGTCCGCAGCGCCCGGCGGGTCGCGGCGGGGAGGGCGAGCGCCTCCCGCGCCGCCTCGGCGATCGCGCCGGCGTCGAATGCCGGTACCAGTGCCGTCACCCGGTCGCGGCAGATGGCGCGGTTACCGATGCAATCGGGGCAGACGACCAGCGCCCCCAGCGCCAGCGCCTCGAGTGCCGGGAGGAAGAAACCCTCGGCCTCGAGCGGGAGGAGGACCGCGACTTCGGCCCGGGCGAGGTGGTCGAGAAACGCCCGGCGCGGCAGCGCCGTCGTCAGGCAGGTGACCGCGAGCCCCCGGTCGCGGAGCCGGGCCGCGACGTCGCGCGCCAGCGCCGGTTGCTTGGCTCCGGCGACGAGCACCGGAATGTCGCGCGCCGTCGCCGGCGGCGGGAGATCTGCCGGATCGAGGGCCGCGGGAATCACGTGGGCGGGGCCGTTGACGATCCCCGTCGCGGTGATCGCCCTGGCCACCTCGGCACTGACGCAGATCCGTACCGCCGGGCGGGCCAGATACCGGTAGCGGGGATCGGCCGGGTCGGCATGGCGCACGCCCTGCACGAGGTTGATCACCGGCCGGCCGGGATCGTCGGGAACCGCTTCCCAGTCGAGCCCGGCGACGAACAACGCCGCCGCCTCCCCGGGGCGCCAGTCGGCGAGCGTCGTGACGCCGCGCCACGGGCAGACGTCGTCGACGAGGCTTGCCGGCGTGACGAACAACCGCGGCGTGAACCGCCGCGACTCCCGGGCGTGGAGGTAGTAGTGCCAGACCTTGAGATGCCCGCCGGAGGGGCCATGATAGTCGCGCCGGAAGAGGAGCAGGCCGGGGGACGGCTCGGGGTCTGCCACGTCCATGCCGCACCGGAGGGGAGGTCACCGGCGCCGGTGCGTCAGTGCACGAGGACGTTGCGAAACTGCCACGGATCGCTCGGGTCGATGTCTTCGGGGAACAGCCCCGGGCGGTCGGTCAGCGGGGTCCAGTCGGTGTAATGACCGGTGACCGGACCGAGGTAGGGTCGCTGGATGTCGAGGCAGCGGCGGAAGTCCATCTCGTCGGCCTCGACGATCCCGGCGCGGGGGTTCTCCAGCGCCCACACCATCCCCGCCAGCACCGCCGACGTGACCTGGAGGCCGGTGGCGTTTTGGTAGGGGGCGAGATCGCGGGTCTCGTCGATCGACAGCTGCGATCCGTACCAGTAAGCGTTCTTGGCATGGCCGTAGAGCAGCACGCCGAGCTCGTCGATGCCGTCGACGATCTCGTGCTCGTCGAGGATGTGGATTTCGCTCTGGCGCTTGCCGCCACGGCCGAACAGCTCGTGGAGCGAGAGCACGGCGGCATCGGCGGGATGGTAGGCGTAGTGGCAGGTGGGGCGGTACACGACGCGGTCGCCGTCGCGGAGCGTGAAGAAGTCGGCGATCGACAGCGACTCGTTGTGGGTCACGAGAAACCCGTACTGCGGTCCGAGCGACGGGCACCAGGTGCGCACGCGCGTGTTGGCCCCGGGGCGAAGCAGGTAGGCGCCGGCCCGGGTGCCGATCGTCTCGAGGCGGCCGTCGGGGGGCAGCCACTTCTCGTGGGTCCCCCAGCCGAGCTCGGCCGGCTGCATGCCCTCGGAGAGGAAGCCCTCGACGCTCCAGGTGTTGACGAACACGTCTGGCGGCTTGGGATGGCGCGAGCGCTGGGTGTCGCGTTCGGCGATGTGGATCCCCTTCACGCCGAGGTCGCGCATCAGCCGGGCCCAGGCGGCGCGGTCGTCCGGCCCCGGCGTCGCGGCACGGTGGCCGACTTCGGCGGCGAGGTCGACCAGCGCCTGCTTGACGAACCACGACACCATCCCCGGATTGGCTCCGCAGCAGGACACCGCGGTCGGACCCCCCGGGGAACGCTCCTTCTCGGCGCGGACGGTGGCGCGGAGGGCGTTGTTGGTGCGCGATTCGGGGTCGGCCGAGCGGTCGAAGTAGAACCCGGGCCAGGGTTCGACGACGGTGTCGATGTACAGGGCCCCGAGCTCACGGCAGAGGCGGAGAATGTCGAGCGACGAGGTGTCGACCGACAGATTGACGCAAAACGCCTGGCCCCCACCGCCGAGCAGCGGCTCGAGCAGATGCCGGTAGCGGTCGCGGGTCACGGCCTGATGGATGAAGCGCACCCCGTGGCGGTCGAGGATCGCCCGATCGCGGTCGTCGGGGTCGATGACCACCAGCCGCGACCGGTCGAACGTGAAATGCCGTTCGATGAGCGGCAGCGTGCCCCGTCCGATCGACCCGAAGCCGATCATCACGATCGGGCCGTCGATGTGGCCGTGGACGGGCCAGGTGGTCATGGGGTGCTCTCGCGATGGTGGACGCGGCAGGGCCGGCGATTCTCGGCGATCCGCCAGACGCTGTCCATGCACGCCGCCGGCCAGCGGAGACGGCCGCGGTCGTGGCCCGGGGGCCATGGGGCGCTCGTGACGGCGTCGGGTGGCGACCGCGACGGAGGTATGATGGAGTGCCGTCCACGGGGCGCGGCAGCCCCGTGCAACGGGCGGTCGGCACGGCCTGCCGGCCCGGCCGATCGGGGTTTCCGTGATGCATCGAGCCACCGTCGTCGCCGTCGCCGCCATGCTCGCGGCCACTTCGGCGGGCCAGGCAGCCGCCGACGGAGCGGCGCTATTTCGGGATCGGGTGGCACCACTCCTGGCAGCGCGGTGCGGCGCGTGCCACGGACCAGCCAAGGCGGAAAGCGGGTACCGCGTCGATGTCCGCGAGCGCACGATCGCGGGGGGCGATTCGGGGGACCCCGGCATCGTGCCGGGAAGTCCGGCCACAAGCGCGCTCTTTGGCCGGATCACGTCGACCGACCGGGAAGCACTGATGCCGGCCGACGGGGAGCCGCTTTCGGCCGACGAGGTGCGGCTGGTCGAGGAGTGGATCGCCGCCGGTGCCCCGTGGCCGGACGACCTGCGCACGCTTCCCGCCGAACTGCTGCCGCGCTTGGACGGCGATCGTCGGCTGGAGCGGGCGCGAGGGCACTGGGCGATTCAGCCGGTCGTGCGCCCCGCGGTGCCGTCGGTCGCCGGCCCGTCGGACAATCCGATCGACGCCTTCGTGGCGGTCCCGCTGGCTGCGGCGCGATTGACGCCCTCGCCCGAAGCCGACCCGCGGACACTCGTCCGCCGGGTGTTTTTCGATCTCGTCGGCCTGCCGCCATCGCCCGAGGAGATCGAGGCCTTCGTCGCGGCGTGCGGGAGCGACGGAGGCGCCGATGCCGCCTACCGCGCGCTGGTCGAGAGGTTGCTCGACTCGCCCCGGCACGGTGAACGCTGGGCGCGGCATTGGCTCGACGTCGTCCGGTTCGCCGAGAGCCACGGGTTCGAGACCAATACCGCCCGGCCCAACGCGTGGCCCTACCGCGACTGGGTGATCGCCGCGCTCAACGACGACATGCCGTACGACCGGTTCGTCCGCGCGCAGATCGCCGGCGACGTCTGGGGAGCCGACGCCGCGACGGGGTTTCTCGTCGGCGGACCGTGGGACCAGGTGAAGTCGCCCGACCCGGTGCTCACCGCGACGCAGCGTGCCGACGAGCTCCACGACATCGTGGGAACGACGGCGTCGGCGTTCCTCGGTTTGACGGTGGGATGCGCACGCTGCCACGACCACAAGTACGACCCGGTCTCGCAGGTCGACTACCACCGCATCAAAGCGGTGTTCGCCGGCGTCCAGCATGGCGAGCGGCCGCTCCGCGACGCGGCCGCCGACGCCGAGCGGGAGCAGCGGATCGCGGCCCTCGAGCCGCAGGTCGCCGCCCAGGCGGCACGGCTGGCGGAGTACCGCGCCGCGGCGGCGGCGGCGGGGCGCGCCGCCGGCCTCCGTCCGCCGGTCGGCCCGCGGGACAATGTCGAGCTGTTTCCCGCTGTCATGGCGCGGTGGGTGCGGTTCACGGTCCGCGTTACGACGGGCAATTCCGAGCCCTGCCTCGACGAGTTGGAGGTGTTCGCGACCGACGGCACCAACGTCGCCCGGGCCGGCCGGCCGACGGCGTCGAGCACCCTCGCCGGGTACGACATCCACAAGCTCGGCCACGTCAACGACGGGCGCTATGGCAACGAACGGTCGTGGATCTCCGCCGAGCCCGGCGGCGGCTGGGTGCAGATCGAACTGGCGGCGCCGGTGCCGATCGAGCGCGTGGTGTGGAGCCGCGACCGCAGCGCGCAGCCCCGGTTTTCCGACCGCCTCGCGATCCGCTACGAGATCGCGGTGTCCGACGATGGAGCGACGTGGCGGATGGTCGCCAGCGACGCCGGCCGCATGCCCCACGGCCCGGCCGCCGCACCGTCGGCCGAGTTCGCGCTCCTGCCACCGGACGAGCGTTCCGAGGGAGAATCACTCGCCGCCCGCCTCGCCGCGAGCCGGACCGAACTGGAGCAACTGTCCACCGGGCCCCGCGGCTACGTCGGCACGTTCGTCGAGCCCGGGCCCACCCACCGGTTGTTCCGCGGCGACCCGATGGCGCCGCGCGAGGAGGTGCTGCCCGGTGGCCTGACGGAGCTGGGCGGCTCGTGGGAGCTCGCCAGCGACGCGCCCGAGCAGGCACGACGCCAGCGCCTCGCCGAGTGGATCACCGCGTCCGACAATCCGCTCACGGCGCGGGTCATCGTCAATCGCCTCTGGCACCACCACTTCGGCACCGGGATCGTCGACACCCCCAGCGACCTGGGTGTCAACGGCGGCATCCCGAGCCATCCGGAGCTCCTCGACTGGCTGGCGAGCGAGCTGGTGTCGTCGGGGTGGCGGCTCAAGCACGTCCACCGGCTGATCGTCACCAGCCACACCTACCGCCAGGCGAGCGATCCCCGCCCCGACGCGCTGGCCGTCGACGCGCTCGACAGGCTCCTCTGGCGCCATCCCCCTCGGCGCCTCGAGGCGGAGGCGATCCGCGACGCGATCCTCGCCGTCAGCGGCAGCCTCGACACCCGGATGGGCGGGCCGGGATTCGACCTATTCGAGCCCAACGGCAACTACGTGAAGGTCTACGTCACGAAGGAGGCATTCGGCGCCGACGAGTTCCGCCGGATGGTGTACCAATCCAAGCCGCGCGCGGAGATCGATACCTTTTTCGGTGCGTTCGACTGCCCCGACGCCAGCCAGGTGCAGCCACGACGGACGGCGAGCACGACGCCGCTGCAGGCGCTCAACATGCTCAACGGCGCGTTTCTTCTCGACCAGGCCGAGCGGTTCGCGAGCCGAGTCGAGCGTGAGGCGGGCGCCGAGCCAGGTGGCCGGATCGAGCGCGCGTTTCAGTTGGCGCTCGGGCGGGCCCCGACGCCGGCGGAAGCCACGGCCGCAGCCGCGCTCGAGAGGGATCACGGCCTGGCGCTGTTGTGTCGCAGTCTGTACAACGCCAGCGAGTTCATCACCGTCCGCTGACAGAATCAGCGACTGATCCAGAGGGCCGCGCTCCACGCTCGGCTCGCAGTAACTCATCCCGGCACGGCAGTCGCTTTAGCCGCCCTCTCCCGCCATGCGCCACGCCCTGTCCCCCGCCGGCCGCCATCTCCTCGATCGCCGTAGCTTCCTCCAGTGGGGCGGGACGGGGCTGGGCGGAGTGGCCCTCGCGGCGCTGCTCGCCCGTGAGCGCGTGCTCACCGCCGCGCCGCCGATCCGGCCGGTGATCGATCCGGCGGCACCGTTCGCCCCACGGCCACCGCACTTTCCCCCCAAGGCGAACAGCGTCCTGCTGGTGTTCTGCTCGGGGGCCCTGTCGCACGTCGACACCTTCGATCACAAGCCGGAGTTGGTCAGGTGCCACGACATGCCGTTGCCGACCCCCGGCGGCGAGAAGCTCGTCACGTTCCAGGGGGAGCAGGGAAATCTGGTCAAGCCGCTGTGGGAATTCCGTCCCCGTGGCGAGAGCGGCACGATGACCAGCGACCTGCTGCCCTGCCTGGGGGCGCTGGCCGACGAGATGTGTTTCATCCATTCGATGACCGCGCGGAGCAACACCCACGGCCCGGCCGAGAACCAGATGGCGACCGGATTCACGCTCGACGGCTTTCCCAGCGCCGGCGCCTGGGTGAGCTACGCCCTGGGAAGCGAGTGCAGCGACCTGCCGGCGTTCGTGGCGATCCCAGACCCGCGCGGCGGGCCGCAGGTCGGGCCGCGCCAGTGGCAGTCGGCGTTCTTGCCGGCGGTGTTCCAGGGAACCGCGTTCAACGCCGACCGGTCGATCCCCAACCTCGCCCGGCCGGCGGGAATCTCACCCGGGGCCGACCGGGCGAGCCGCGAGCTCATCGCCCGGCTCAACGACGACGAGCTGCGGCGCCATCCCGGCGACGGCGAGCTCGCCGCCCGGATCGCCGCCTACGAATTGGCGGCGAAGATGCAGTTGTCCGCGCCGCGGATCGCCGACCTGTCGGGCGAGACGGTGGCGACGCTCGACTCGTACGGCGCCCGCGACGCCGCCAATCCGCTCAAAGCCCGGTTCGCCCGCAACTGCATCCTCGCCCGCCGGCTGATCGAGCAGGGAGTGCGTTTCGTGCAGTTGTTCAACGGGGCCTACGCGATGGGGGAGGGGGTCGGCAACTGGGACGGTCACAAGACGCTCGCCAAGCAATATGCCGTCCACGGTCCGATCCTCGACCAGCCACTCGCCGGGCTGCTTTCGGACCTCAAGCAGCGTGGCTTGCTCGCCGAGACGCTGGTCGTGTTCGTCACCGAGTTCGGACGGATGCCGACGTTCCAGAAGGGGGCAAGTGGCCGCGATCACAACCCGGCCGGGTTCACGGTGTGGCTGGCCGGTGCCGGGGTGCGCCGCGCCCACCATCACGGGGCGACCGACGAGTTCGGCTACAAGGCGGTGACCGACGTGGCGACGATCCCCGACCTCCACGCCACGATCCTGCACCTGATCGGCATCGACCACACGCGCCTGACCTACTACCACAACGGCATCGAGCGCCGGCTCACTGACGTCCACGGCCACGTGATCACGCCGGTCTTGGCCTGACCGTGGGAGCCGCTTTCCCCCGCCGCCCGGGTTTCGTACACGTCGGCGTATGCCTGCCGCCCCGCGTCTTGCCCGTCTCGCTCGACCGCCGCGGGGCCCGCGGCCCAAGTGGTATGATCCGACATTCATCGCGCGGGGCTGCTTGATGAGCGACTACGACGGGCTGTTGGCGCTCGAGCGGATGGAGCGGGCCGTGGAGAAGGTCCGGGACAGGCTGCTGCGGTCCACGGCGGCGCTCGAGGCCGCGGCGGTGCCCTACGCGGTGATCGGCGGCAACGCCGTGATGGCCTGGGTGGAGCAGGTCGACGAGTCGGCCGTGCGGTTCACGCAGGATGTCGACATCGTGCTCCGGCGCGAGGATCTCGACCGGGCCCGCGCGGCGCTGGAGAAGGCAGGGTTCGTCCATCGGCGTTCCGCCGGGATCGAGATGTTCCTCGACGGGCCCGATGCGAAAGCCCGCGACGCCGTGCGCGCGATCTTCGCGGGGGAGAAGGTCCGGCCGGAGTACGTCGCCGCTGTGCCGGACGTGGCCGAGTCGGTGTCGTTCCGGTCGTACCGCGTGCTCGCGCTGGAGGCGGTCGTGCGGATGAAACTGACGTCGTATCGCCGGAAGGACCAGGTTCACGTTCTCGACATGATCAGCGTCGGCCTGGTGGACACCACGTGGCCGGCCCGCTATCCGACCGAGCTGGCCGCCCGCCTCCAGGATCTGCTCGACACGCCCGATGGCTGAACGACGGCACGGGGCGAGGCCACCCTCGCCTCTCACGGGCGATCCGCGGGTTACCGCACCTGCACGGTGACCTTCTCGAGCTTCCCGGAAAAGGCGTTCCGGCTGCCCTCGCCGTAGGCCACGTCGACGGGAGTGCCGGTGTCCATGCCCGTGTCGGCGGTGTCGTCGAGCGAGAAGACGTTGGCGTGCGTCTTCCCGATCCGGCCTTCGCCGACCTTCTTGCCGTCGATGAAGACCGCCGCCGTGCCCCCGGCCCCGCGCTTCTGGCCGCCCTCGTAGTCGAACTTCACTCCGAGCTGGTGCCGGCCGGCGGCCATCGCCTCGGTGCCCGCCACCCGGAACACCTCCAGGCCGAGGTAGTTGTAGGAGTACATCGGCCGGCCATCCTTGACCCAGAATGCCCAGCCGCCGAAGCGGCCGCCCTGGGCGAGGAGGACCCCGTCGCTGTTGCCCTGCACGTCGACCTCCGCCGTGAGATCGACCGACGCGTTCTTGACGTTGAGAAACGCGTTTTCCGCCATCGAGACCATGCCCGGATAAACGGTGAGGCTGGGCCTGCCGCCCATCAGGTCGGGGCGCCCGGCGATCCGCGGGTCGAACCGTTCGATCGTTCGGTCGTCGATGGGCAGCACGTGATGGTCGATGGCTTCCCGCGTGAACAGCGCCTGGAGCTCCGCGAGCTTGGCCGGGTTCTCGGCGGCGCGGTTCCGGCTCATGCTGAAGTCGTCGGCGACGTGGTACAGCTCCCACTCGTCCTCGGCGAGCGGGCGGCGGGGAGCGGCCTCCCACGGCGCCTTGTGAACGGTGCCGGCCAGCCAGCCGTCGTGGTACACGGCCCGATTGCCGCCCATCTCGAAATACTGTGTCGTGCGGCGATCCGCGGCCCGCGGGGCGTCGAACGAATAGGCCATGCTGACGCCCTCGATCGGCCGCTGCCCGACACCGTTGACTTCCTTGGGCGCCGGCACACCCGCCGCCTCATAGACGGTCGGCGCGATGTCGATGATGTGGTGGAATTGGCTGCGAACCTCCCCCCGGGCCTTGAAGCCCTTCGGCCAGTGCACGACCATCCCGTTGCGGGTGCCGCCGAAGTTGCTCGCGACCTGCTTGGTCCAGGTGAACGGCGTGTTGCCCGCGACCGCCCATCCGGCGGCGAAGTGGTTGAAGCACTCCGGGCCGCCCCACTGGTCGATCTTCCCGAGCATGAACTCGACCGACTCCTCCACGCCGTTGAAGTAACTGGTCTCGTTGAACGCGCCCGATATTCCCCCTTCGGCGCTGGCGCCATTGTCGCCGACCACGTAGATCGGCGACGGTTGCGTGCGGGTGCGCACGGTCACCAACGGAGAGGGCGGGATTCGAACCCGCGGTCCAGCTTTTGACCGGACACGTCTTTAGCAAAGACGCGCATTCGACCGCTCTGCCACCTCTCCGGCAGCGGTCCGGAGACCGCTCGCGTATTCTGGTCCGCCCGGGGCCGTGCCGCAAGGACGACGCATCATCCCTGCGCACGGTGGAAATCCACCGAGGCATTTCATGACGCCGCGCTGGTCAGCCCTCGTCGCCTGCCGAGCGGCTGTCGCCGCGAGCATGCTCGTTTTCGTCGGAACGACCCGTGCCGACGAGGGACCCGGGGCGGCTCCGATCCGCGGCCCCGATGTCGCCCGGCACGTGACCGCCCTGGCCGACGATGCCTTCGAGGGGCGGGAAGCGGGAACCCGGGGGGGGCAGGCGGCCGGTGCCTATATCGTCGATGCGATCACCCCCCTCGGTCTCGTCCCGGCGGGGGATGCCGGCACCCACTTCCAGCGCTTCGGTGCGATGCGCAACGTCCTCGCGCTTCTTCCCGGCGACGATCCGGCCGTGGCCGACGAACTGGTCGTCGTCGGCGGCCACTACGACCATGTCGGCTACGGCAGCGCGGTGACGAGCAACGGCGGCGTGGGGGCGATCCACAACGGTGCCGACGACAACGCCTCCGGGGCCGCCGGGCTGATCATGATCGCGGCGGCCCTCGCCGAAGCGCCACGTCGCCCGCGCCGTTCGGTCGTCATCGCCTGGTGGGACGGCGAGGAGAAGGGGTTGCTGGGGTCGACGCATTTCCTCCGCGTCCGCCCGGCACGGTTGGCGGGGTTGCGTCCCGTGTTCTCGCTGAACCTCGACATGATCGGCAGGCTGCGCGACGGCCGCGTCGAGGTGTACGGAAGCCGTAGCGGAACCGGCTTCCGCGAGCGCCTCGTCCGTGCCAACACCGCGACCGGTCTCCGGTTGGTCTTCGACTGGGGCCTCGTCGACGATTCCGATCACTACCCGTTCATCGTCGCCGGGATCCCGTCGCTGTTCCTCCACACCGGACTGCATGAGCAGTATCACCGCCCCGACGACGATACGCCCCTGGTCGATGCCGAAGGGCTGGCACGCGTCAGCCGCCTCGCCCTGCAGATGGTGCTCGACGTTGCCGACGGGCCGGCCGGTCCCCCCGAGTTCCGCGGGCAATGCCGGACCGAATCGTCGCGGCGTGGCCCGGCGTTGCCGGTTCCGCCGGCGGCAACGCTTCCCCCCGCTCCACGCGGCGTGTTTCCGCCCTGGGGCATCGCCACACGCGTCGATCCGGCGGAGCCGAGGGTGCCGGTGGTCGTCGCGGTGAACCG
This sequence comes from Planctomycetota bacterium, assembly GCA_016872555.1. Lineage (NCBI taxonomy): Bacteria > Pseudomonadati > Planctomycetota > Planctomycetota bacterium. Next base: position 61,973 of record VGZO01000007.1, on the reverse strand, counting down.
CGGCTCACCGATGGAGAGGGGGGGGATTCGCCCCGACGACCGGCTCATGGAGATCGCCGGCGTTCCAGCTGCCGGTCATCAGGCGGCCCTGAACGGGCTGCGCGGGGCGGGACGAACCATCGACCTTGCTGTCGAGCGCGACGGTCGACTGTTCCGGATCACCGCCCAACGCTGACGGGCAGCTCGGCCGACTGCACGAACGAGACCAACGAAGAGGAGAACGCAGTCTCCACGGATGCGATCAACGATCAGTCGTCGTCATCGTCCTCTTCCTCCTCTTCGTCCTCATCTTCCTCGTCGTCGTCCCAATCGTCGTCCTCGTCGTCGTCCCACTCCTCGTCCTCTTCGTCACCCTCTTCGTCGTCCTCTTCCTCGTCCTCTTCCTCCTCGTCTTCGACTTCTTCCCACTCGTCGTCGTCGAGATCCTCGTCCTCCTCGTCCTCGTCGTCGTCATCTTCCTCGTCGTCGAGATCCTCTTCCTCTTCATCCTCGAAATCGTCGTCATCCTTGGCCGCCAACGGGATGGCGGAGGGCACGGCGCCGAATCGAGCCTCGGCCGCACACAGGGCCTCGAGCGCAGTTTCGCCAGCACATTCGCAGAGCTCCTCGGCGGCGAGGAGCTCGGGCAGCTCCTCCCAGCTGAAGACGTCCGCACTGGCGTCGCGTTGACTACGAAGGCTCTCGACACTCGTCACGGCATTGACCTCCGGCGGTTCCCCCCAACGGTCGGCGCGCCGCGGGCGGGGTGGGCAACGATCTCTCGACGAAACCAGCGGTGGACGACGATCGGTCAGTCTGTCGACCAATTCTCTACACGATCATTCACCTTCCGTCCAAAAACCGTTCGCGCTTCGACGGTCTGCAGCGCGCGGCCCGAGCTTGGGGAAGGTCGGAAGAGTTTGTCGCCCGCCGGGATCGAGTGCAAGCGGTCGGGGCAGCGGTTCGTTTCCCGCCGCCGGCGGGGACGGGAGCAGCCTCCGGCCGCTGCGGGCCCGGTGGTCGCAGGGCGGAATCCACCGCCGTTTTCCCCGATGCGACCGCCGCAGTGGACCGGCAAACGGCCCTGGCGGACCGTGGCCACAGTGATCGGCCGCCGGATGCGGCCGACGTCGATCCGGCAAACCCTCGGCGTTTCCCGCGGTCGCCAAAGTGGACAAAGGCCAGGAAGGGCTTTGTCCATTGACGGCAAGAGGCACGGCCGCCGAGTCCCGGCGGAACGACCCGCGAGCTTCTCCGGAGGCCGCCGTTTCCAGGCCGCTCGGGCTCAGGGGACCGGAGGCAGTTCGTCGAGGGTGCCCAGGCCGAAGCACTGGAGGAAGCGGCGGGTGGTGAGGTACACGTGCGGGCGACCGAGGTCGTCGGTCCGCCCTCCGACCGCCACGAGGTCCCTGTCGAGCAACTGCCGGAGCATCTCTTCGCTCCCCACCCCGCGGATCGCCTCGATTTCGGCTCTCGTCACCGGCTGACGGTAGGCGATGATCGCCAGGGTCTCCAATGCGGCGGTCGACACGCGCGTTTCCGGGGGGGTGGCGAGGAGGCGGCGGACCCACGGGCCGAGCGGCGACCGGGTGAGGAGCTGAAATCCTCCTCCGATCCGCTCGACGCGGAACGCCACTCCCTCGGCGTCGTGGAGGTGCTGCAGTTCGCGAAGGAGGACCCTGGCCCGGGAGGCGTCGGGGAGGCCGGCGAGCTTGGCGAGGCGGCGTAGCGTCAGCGGCTCCCGGGCGACGAACAACGCCGCCTCGAGGCGGGCGACGTCGGGTGTCCGCGGATGCATGCCGAGAGCGGGGCTGCCCGCCGCGTGCGGAGCCGGTGAGGTGCTGCCCTCACCGTCTGCGGAGCGACGCCTTGCCGTGAGCCAGCGGCGCCGTGGCTCGACGAGATGCGGCGGCTGCAGTCGCGGCCGCTGAGGGGCGACGATCGGCGGGCGCCGGCGGTCGAGTCCGCAGGGCGGTCGCAGCCTCATGGTGGGTCCCGTGGGCAGGGCGCCGAAACGGTGCAACGGCACTGTGGCCCTGCCGCACGACGGGCCGTTGTTCAGCGGCGGACGGTTCCGCCGCGCGCCGCCGGCGCGGTTGGGGGTGCCGTGGCGAGCGATCGCCGCTGCCATGACTTCACCTCGGTGAGGAGTTGCCCCAGCGCCACTTCCGGGTTTTCGTCGGCCGCCTGGAAGACGCGCTGCAACTGGCCGCTGGGATCGGCGGGGAGCCGGCAGGAACAACGATGCCGCGGGCAGGCGGCGTCGGCGGGTGTGAAGTCGAATCCGACCGCACCGAGCTCGGCGAGGTGCCTCTCGGCCGCCGCCCGGGTCGCCGGGAACCCGGTGGGGAGGTCCGGAGCGACCGGTGGCCGGGTATCCGAACGATGCGGTGCCCATGAGCCGCGGGTCGATGCCACCAGCGCGTCGGCGACCACCTGCGGCGAAGCCGGTGGCCGTGGAGCCGGGGCCTCGGTGGTGAGGGCGACGGCGGACTCCGGAGCGGGGGACGAGGTGAACGACACCGCTGCCACCGCCGCCGGTGTCGCGGTGCCCCGCGGGTCGGTGACGCTGGCCGCCACCGGCGTGTCGAGAGGGGCGGGGGGCAAGGGCACCGGCGCTACCGCGGCGAGGCTCTCGCTGTGTCGCTCGGCTTCCATGGTGGGTTCGGTAGCGACGGGCGTGGGCACACCGCTCCCCACGTCGGTGTCGTCATCGAGGAGCGCGAGGATCCCCTCCCGTACCGGCTGCCACAACCGCGCCGATGCGGCGCGCCTGACGGCGCTCGGCACGAGGTGGGAGAAGGTCGCGACCAGCGGGACCACCACCAGCGCGGTGATCAGGACGGAGCTGCGCCATTTCATCACGTCGTCACCGCCGAGGTGGAGGACCTACGTCTTCGCCGCCAGCGGCGGCGCGACCGGGGGCGAGACCGTAGCACGCCGGCGGGTTCGGGCCAATCGCATCTCACCGACATCGACACGCCCAGCGGCGAGCGGCGATCGTGCCAGCCCATCGTCCGCCGCGCCTTCTCATGGAGCCGCGGCCGGAAGGCGTCAGGGCCGGACCGGCTCCGTCGTTGCCCCGGGTTCGACGACGTCGGCAGCCTCGAGCACGACCACCTCGGCCCCCGGCCGTCCGCCGGCAAAATGGGGTATACCGGGGGAATACACGACCCGTGCTTTCGACCGCAGTCCCTGGACGAGATTCCGAAACGCAGTCACGCTCACCTGGCGGAGCACGAGGCCGCGGACCGTCTCGAAAGACAGCTTTCCCGGCTCGATCTCCGTGACCGTCGCGACATGGATACCGAACGGCGTCGTGAACGGTTTCGAGACGTCCCCCTTCGCCAACGCGAACGCTGCGGCGGAGAACTCGTCGGTCATCGGATCGAGCCGGCCGATGAAGCCGATGTCGCCACCGCGATGACGGCTCGGCCCCGACGAGTACTTTCGCGCGGCGTCGGCGAACGTCGCGTCGCCACGGAGGATCTCCCGGCGAATCGACTCCGCCCGTGAGAGCGTGTCGGCCACGGCGCCCGTTCCCAACGTTATCTCCGGCCGCAGCACCACGTGGCTGACCCGGACCCGTGACCCGTCGAACTCGCGCCGTCGGGCGTTGTACTCGGCGCGCAGGGCTCCTTCGGCCAACTGTGGCTCGAGCAGCTTCTCGATGGTCAGATCGAGGTTCACCCGATGGCGGAGGTCGTCGCCGTCGTCTCCGGTGGTGCGGAGGAAGTCCTCGAGGCTGACCTTCTTGGCCGACGCGACCAACCGTTCGATCCGGGCGTCGATGTCCTGGGGAGTGACGATGATCGCCTCCCGTCGTGCGGCTGCCGCGAGCAGACGCTCGTTGACCAGGCTGTCGACCGCCCTGGCCTCGACGAGCAAACGCTGCTCCGGGGGGGTGCTCGGGGTGAGCGACCTTGCCCCGGGCACACGCCTGACGGCGGCGCTCAGTTGCGTGGCGGAGACGGGCTCGTCGTCGATCGTCAACACGACCGCGGGGGCCGGTTCGACGCCCTGTCCGAGGCCGGGTGCCGCCAACGACCAGATGATCGCCAACCACGCCGCGGACAGTGCCGCGGCAGCGGTCGCTCGACGACCGACGGCCGACATCGACCGGTGGCATGACCACGAGGGTGTTGGCATCATGCCGTCCGTAGTCGGGCAAACGGGGCTGTTTTCGCGGTAGTCTACGGCAACCGACACCGTCACTCCAGACACGCCGCTTCTCCGCGGCCGACCGCCCCCGGATGGCGGTGGCTCCCGCGCGCGGGAACAGGGCCATCGCGACGGTTTTTTCCGCAGCGTACACAATGACGGACCACGGTCGCGCGGGGGCGAAAACCCCGGCGACGCGTTTTTCCGGGACGACTGGCGTGGCGCGGATCGCGATCAGCCTGTGCGGCGAGGGGCGGGGGCACGCCACGCGGGTGGCGACGCTCGTCGAGCGCCTGCCGTCGGGCCACACGATTCGGATCTACACCTCCGCCGATGCCCACGACATGCTCGCCAGGCGGTTCCCGGGAGACGGGCCCGTCTCCGTCAGCGAGATCCCCGGGATCGTCTTCCAGTACACGGACGGGCGTCTTGACATCGCCCGGTCGATCACCGTCGGACTGGACTACCAGGCCCGGATCCTCGGTCCACTCGTCGAACGATTGGCGACGGAACTGCAGTCGTTCGGCGCCGATCTGGCGGTGACCGATTTCGAGCCGGCCCTGCCGCGGGCCTGTGCGCGGCTGGGCATCCCGCTGGTCAGCGTGGACCACCAGCACTTCCTCCTCGCCTACTCCCTCGGGATCCTTCCCTGGGGCCTGCAGTGGCACGCCTGGTTCATGAGCCATGCGGTCTGGATGTACTCGACCGACGCCGACGACACCGTGGTCTCGGCGTTTTTTCGTCCAGCGCTCAAGCCGGGGTGGGAGCACGTCGTCCAGGTCGGGCCTCTCCTCCGCCCGGCACTGCTCGCCGTCGCGCCCGAGGATCGCGGCCATGTGGTGAGCTATCTCCGCCGCACCACGCCGGACTCGGTGCTCGACGCCCTCGACGAAGCCGGTCTCCCGATCCGCGTCTACGGGCTCGGCGCCCGTCCGTCGTGGGGGCACCTCACGTTCCACGAGATCGACGAGCGCCGGTTCATCGACGACCTGGCGGGATGCCGGGCCCTGATTTCGGCGGCCGGCAACCAACTGATCGGCGAGGCGCTCCACTTCGGCAAGCCGATGTTCCTCCTGCCGGAGCGCGCCCACGCCGAGCAGCTGATCAACAGCCATTTTCTCGCCGACATGGCCGCCGGCTCGTTCTGCCCCCTCGAGGCGGTCTCCCCGGAGGTGGTCCGCGGATTCGTCGCCGGACTGGAGCCGTTCGAGGCCGCGGCGCAGGGGTATCGGGGGCGGATGGATGGCACCCCGACGGTCATCGACGTGATCACCGCCCGGTTGGCGGCAGGCAGGACGCCGCGGGGCGCAGGTGCCTGAGCAGGTCGCCGCTGATCGCGCGGATCGCACGCGCCCGGTGACTGATCAGGTCCTTGACCGTTCCCGGCAGCGTGCCGAACGTCCGGTGGTACTCAGGGACGACGAACAGCGGGTCGTAGCCGAACCCTCCGGTGCCGCCCGGTGCTGCCGTGATCACGCCGTGGCACTCGCCGTGGGAGGTCGCCACGATCGCTCCGTCCGGGCTCGCCAACGCTGCGTAGCATGCATAGTGCGCGGTGCGGTCCGTGGCGTCGGCGAGGCGCTCGAGCAGAAGCCGATTGTTGGCAGCGTCGTCGCGTGGCTCGCCGGCGAATCGCGCGGACCGGATCCCGGGGGCGCCGCCGAGGGCGGCGACGCACAGACCGCTGTCCTCGGCGAGGACCCATGCCCGGCAGGCACGGGCCTGGGCGGCGGCCTTGAGGGCGGCGTTGGCGGCGAACGTCGTGCCGGTTTCATCGACGTCGACCGCGCCGGGCACGTCGGCCAGGGCCCGGCAGACGATCCTCAGAGGCTCGATGATCCGGCGCAGCTCCCGCAGCTTCCCGCTGCTGGTCGTGCCGAGCACGAGGACGGGGCCGGTCGGAGCCGTCATCGGATCAGAGCTTGGCGCGGGCCGGCCGGCGCGGCACGCCGATCGGTTTCGGGGCGACGTCGAGGAGGATCCCGTCGATCGTCCGCGGCATCACGGCTCCGGCGGCCAGCCGCGCTGGGTCGGGGCCGAGTTCGCGGACGATCCTCGCCGCCTCGGGATGGAGGGCCGTGCCGCCGTTGGGTTGCCGGATCCGCACCTCGTCGAACGATCCCACGCAGACGATGCTCGATTCGCGGTCGTGAAACTCCCAGGCGGGCCAGCCGGCACGGCGCAGCGTCTCGGTGAGCCGATGGGCCTGCTCGGCCGCCTCGACCAGCCGGCTGGCGCCGGGGGTTTCCTCGGCGGTGGATTGGTCGAAGCTTCCGGCACCGGTGAAGGTCGCCACCCGGATGCTGTACGCCCCCGGGCAGTCGAGAAGGCTGTGGGTGACGTCGGCGTTCATGTCGAGGACGAAGCGGTCGATCTGCTGGCGGGCGAAAAAGTCCTCCGGCAGCAGCGGATTGGGGATCACGAACGCCAGATGCAGTGGCCCCTTGCCGGTGCCCCGGTCGAGGCCGACCATCCGCCGGAACTCGGAATAGGACCGGCTCCGCCCTCCTTCGCCCGAGAGGGCCTCGGGATGGAGTTGTTTGACTCGGGCCAGGACCTTCTGGCCGCGGGGATCGTCGAACGACGCGAAGTCGCCGACGAGCACGGCGACCTCGACGACCTGCGCGCTGTTGGCATAGCGCATCTTCTTCGGCGAACCGTCGGGATTGAGGCCGAGACCCTGCGGCGATCCCGTGTAGTCGAACGATTTCTCGTGGGTGTAGGCCTTGAGGCCATGTTTCTGCCGCAGCTCCTGGACCAGACGCCGGGCGTCGTCGCGGGCACCCTCGCCGCGGAACGTCGTCGCGAGGACGAGCCAGGGACCGTCCTGCTCCGCCAACGGGAACATCGCCTTGGGGTCGACTTGGCTCGGCGTGAACCACGAGGTGGGCAGCCAGCCGGACTGGCCAGACTGGGCGAGTGCCGCCGTCGGGAGGCCGGCGAACGCCACGGCCGCGAGGATCGCGGTCACGCGGCTGCGAAGCGTGCAGGGGTCGGTGACCACGCTGACGACTCCTTCGAGGGACGCGGGGCGGGGAACGGGAGGATCGGCGGGGACGGTAGCGAACCGTCGGCCGCCTCGCCAGACCGGTTGAGCGGCCCGGTCGACGCGGCAGAATGGGGGGGACGGTGCCGGAGCGGTCGCCGTCGGGCCCCCATGCTTTTCCGGGAACTCCGCGGCGATGTTTTCGCGCAACAGGCTTCAGATCACCGTACTGGCGACGCTCTGGTTGGCCGCCACTGTCGGCCCTCCGCTGGGCCTGTGGTGGGCCCGGGACGGATGGCTCGAGGCCCTCGCCCGCCCCGATGCCCAAGCGGATTGGGACGAGTTCCGCCGCGGGATGGCGAAACAGACGGGCCGCGAAGGCCCCGTCCAACGGAAGGTGCCGCGGAGCGTCGAGCCACCATCACGGGTGTGGCTCCGCGACTATTTCGGGTTGGCAGTCGGAGCCTGGGTGACGTTCGCCGGGGTCTTGGGGGCGCTGGTGGCCCTGCTGTTCGTCGGAGCGACGCGGCAGACGTCAGGCTCGCGGCACGGCCAGGACGACCGCGGACGGCAGCGTCACCCGGGATCACTTTCCGAGGACGAGTTTCGCCGTCATGGCGACGGCGACGAACAGCACCAGCACGATGAGCAGGACGCCGAGCAGCGAAAACACCGGAACGGACCTCGCGGGGGAGCGACGGATCGGCAGACGACCGACGGATCGTAGGCCGCCGGCACGGCGCGAATCAAGCGCGGTGTGCGACGGCGACGTGCCCGCCGCCCCGCTCACGAGCCGCCGCTGCGGAGTGAGTCCTCCGACACGACCTGGCAGGCGGTTCGACCCAACTCCGCCAGGGTCCGTCGCTGTCCCACGGAATGCCAGGGAGTGACGTCGGCCAGTTCCGGCATGATCTCCAGGATCTGCGTGATGAGCATGTCGGCCAACTTGCCCAGCGCGCCACTGCCGGACTGTTCGCGGATCGCAGCCGCCGTCTTCATCAGCTTCACCATTCGGGAACGGGCCAGGACGGGACCGGAGAGTTGCCCCTCCCCCTCGACGAGCAGTTCGGCGATCGGCACATCGAGGACCTGCTGCCAGAGCATCAGGTCGGAGATCCGCAGATCGCAGTCGGACTGTTCCTGGCGGCGGACGACGGCCAATTCCAGCCCCAAGCGGCGGGCGACGTTGCGCTGCGAGACGCCTTGTTGTTCGCGCACCTCGGCGATCCGGTGCAGCCCGGACTGCGGACGTGGCACGCGCCGCGCGACCCGTGGACGCAGCGACGGCCGCTCGCCGAGCGGCGGGAGGTCGTGGCCGGATTCCTCACCGTGATCCGCGGCGAACGGGTTGGGATAGCAGCCATCCTCGTCGAAGCCGTCGTGGCACTGACCCTCGAAGCGCACCGTTGCCATCGGCCACCATCACTTTCCGGACTCGGAACGTCATCACTCCGGGATGCCGCGGGCGCACGGTGCGACCGCGTCTACACCGACGGAGTCACGGCGGAAACCTTCCGCACGCGGGTGCCGCTCGACGCCGTGATCCGGGCCGACGGAGGGTGACGCGACAGCGTTCCCTGCCGATCGACCACGGCCCTCACGCGACGGGGATCCGGAATTCCGATCCCGCGTCGTGCGAACGAGAGGCTGTACGCAGGATCCCGGCCGAGCGTTCGCCAGGGTCGGTCGAAGGCGGCGTTTTTTTCGCGCGGCCGACAGTGGTACCCTCCGCGGACGATCCCCGTCAGGCCGCCGCACCCGCTGGTTCCATGGACGACGCCACGCCCACTCCCGTCCCGCCGGGGTATTCCGAGCTCCGCCGTGGCGTGGCACGGTTCGCGATTCCCGGCTGCGCCGTGATCCACGTCGCCGGCCCCGATGCGATGCGGTTCGTCGACGCGTTCGCGACCGCCCACGTGGCGGCGTTGGCGCACGGCGCTTCGAGCGAAGCGATGCTGCTCGACGCGCGTGGGCAGATCGTGGCGTTGGTCCACGTGCTCCGCGAAGGTGACGACGTCTGGCTGGTGGCGTGGCCGGGAGTGGAAAGCGATCTCGCCGTCCATCTCGAGCGATACCACATCCGCGAGCGGCTCACGGTGGCCGATGTCTCCGCCACCTGGGAGGTTCGGGGCCTGGCCGGGCCGCAGGCGACGGCTTGGTTGGCCGCAACCCGGTCAGCGGACGTGCGGACTGTCCCGGGCGTCGACCTCAACGCGTTGAAGACGATCTCCGCGGCCGGCGTCTGGCCCGGAGGTTGGTTGCTGCTCGTTCCCGGGGCGGCGGGAGCGGATTTCGACGCCGCGTGTGCGGCGGCTGGCCTCGTGACCGCCGCTGCGGCGGCGGTCGACGCCGTGCGGATCGAGAACGGCTACCCGCTGCCCCACGACATCCCCGAGCGGGCACTCCCCCAGGAATTGGGACGCGACAGGGAGGCGATCTCGTTCACGAAGGGGTGCTACCTCGGCCAGGAGACGGTCGCCAGGATCGACGCACTCGGCCACGTCAACCGCCGCCTGGTGAGGCTCGCCAGTGCGACCGTCCTCCCGACCGGCGGTGCCGGGGTGGTCGCCTTCGACGACGACGGGACGCGCGACCCGGTCGGTGGCGTGACGAGCGCCGCCTGGTCGGCCGACGGTGGCTCGGGAATCGCGCTGGCGATGGTGACGACGAAGGGACTGGCGGCACGGGAGCGGCTGGCGGTCGGCGCCGAGCGGGTCACGCCCGTGAGCGGCCAATTCCCTTGATACCGTCAGGCCCGCGGTGTCCCCGAGCGATCCCCCGTTTCCGGAGCGCACGACGATGGCTTCCCGACCTGCCGAGGTTCTCTTCGAAGGCCGGCGCTTCCGCGTCGTTCGTGTCGTGCAGCACTGCGCCGACGGAACGCTCCACGAGCGCCAGGTCGTCGACCATCCGGGGAGCGTCGTCGTGATCCCCGTGACACCGTCCGGGAACGTGTGCCTCGTCGAGGTGGCGCGCGTCGCTGTCGGGGCCACGCTCCTCGAATTGCCCGCCGGAACGCTCGATCGGCCCGAGCCCCCGTCCGCGGCCGCGGCCCGCGAGCTCGTCGAGGAGACCGGCTACCGCGCCGGGACGATCAGGGCGCTGGGGGCGTTTTGGATGTCGCCAGGCATCCTCCGCGAACGGATGCACCTTTTCGTGGCGGAGGGTCTCGTCGCCGGTCCGCAGGAGCTCGAGCCCGGCGAGGAGATCCGGGCCCGCGAGGTAAGCATCGACGAGGCGGTGGCGATGTGCCTCGACGGGCGGATCGAGGATGCCAAGTCGATCGCCGGTTTGCTCATCTTCGACCGCCACCGCCGGTCGGGCCCGCCGGTCGGCTAGCGATCGCTCCCCGGGCCGACCGCGGCATGGCCGGGTCGTGCCGGCCCGCCCGAGTGCCGGATGCTCACCCCGGGGGGGGCGGCGGTCGACTGCAGTCCTTGGGGGAGCGAGATCGTCGCCGGTCGGCGTTCAGCGAGAAACGACGCGCCTCCGAGGAGACCGCAAACGATCGTCGTCAGAAACCACAATACACCGATCGCGACCGCCTGCTCCGGCGCGACGCCGTGGGGTTTGAGCAGGAGCGCAAGACCACCTTCGCGGACGCCGACGCCACTGATGCTGATCGGCAGGACCATTGCCACGGCGACCAGGGGCACCGATCCGAACCATACTGCCAGCGGCAGATCGACCCCGGCCGACCGACCCACGAGGGAGACGGCGAACGCGCCCCCCATCTGCACCACCATGCTCCAGGCAAGGGCCCGCACAATCAGGCTGGGGCGCATCTGGTAGGGGAGGAGATAGATGAGGAACCGCTTCACGCGGTGGTTCTCAGGAAGGCGGGCGATCACCCGATCGATCATCCGTACGCCGAGGAACGCGCCGGTCATCGCCAGCAGCAAGAGGGCCGTTCCGACCGCGATCGTCGCGGTGACCGGCAGCGTGTAGTGCTGCGAGACGAGCGCCGTGAAAGCCAGAACCAGAAGCGCCGTGAGACCGGTGATCCGGTCGGCGAGGATCGTGCAGCCCGCCAGCAGTCGGCCGTCGACAGTGTCCGACAGGCGGAATGCTTTGACGACGTCGCCGCCGATCGAACCGGGCAGGCAGAGGCTGAAAAACGCCCCCTCGAAAAACCGGCGGATGAATGTCGCGGTCGAGAGTCGGAAGCCGATCGGCCGCGCCAGCGAACCCCAGCGAACCGCCGCGACCACCTGGACGAGAACGCCGGCCGTCAACCCCGCCAACCACCAGCGCCAGTCGGCCGTCCGGAGATCGGATGCCAGCGTGTTCCACTCGACATTTCGCAGGGCAAAGGCAAGCAGGAGCAGCGTTCCTGCCACCCGTCCGACCGTGCCGGCGACCGACGCCCACGCGCGTGGACGTCGGTTCGCAGCCGAGGGCCGATCCTGGAAGGAGTTGTCTGGCAGGGCGTCATCGGCCGAGGATGCCGCGTCGCGACCGGAATGGTCCGCACCACTGTCCCACGAACTCATGTCGTTTTCGTGACTCCAACCGTCAGGATCGACAGGGGTGGTGGGTAGGCCCGAGGCCGCGTTCGTAGCGGAGCGTACCAAAACCCCGGGCAAAAGCGGTACGGATCGGCGGTGCGTTCAGCCGCCGGCAGTGTCGCTCCAGCCGATGGCAGCCGCCGGGCGGACTCACCGAAACCGTTTCCCCCCCTTCCGTGACCGTGTAGACTTCGATCTCGCCAGCGAGCGTGAGGGAAGCGCTTGTCTGGCACAGGGGCCGAGGGCCGCGATCAAGTCGCCGACAGACCCGTCGGCATCCCCGGTCCTGCCCCCCTGATGACTGCCAGGCAGGCGAGAGGGGTCTTCACGCTCGGGTTGCTCAATGTTGCCGCTGACGCCGAAAGCCAAGGATCGAACGGTCAATGCCTTTGGTCAGGGCATAGAACGCACCTCGATCGAATCACCGACTTCCGCCGGTGGGCTGGCCGTGATGCCCCGGGAAGGATCGGCCGGCGGCGTGGTCGGCCGACCTGAGGCCGAGGATGAAGGGCTGCTCGAAGGCTGGGTGCGTCGGCTCCGCAATCTGCGCCGCGATCTTGGCGAACCGGCCCAGCGCGGTCCGCTGGTGACCATGCTGGTCTTCGTCGGCCTGATGATCTACGCCTACTGGCCCGGCTTGCTCAACGCCCATGCCAGTTGGAGCAACGCCCAGTACTCGCACGGCTGGCTCGTGCCGCTGTTCTCCGCCGGCATGTTGCTGTGGTGGCGCGATCGGCTCGAGCCGGTGACCGATTCGGCGCGGTTGGCGGGCTTGGCCCTGCTCGCGTTGGCGTTCGGCATTCGGCTCGGCGCTGCCTCCTTCCGCATCGTCACGATCGACATGTACACCTTCGTGCCGGCCGTCGCGGGGGCGTTCCTGCTGTCGTGCGGTTGGAGCGGTTTGCGGTGGGGCTGGGCGCCGATCGCGTTCCTGATCTTCATGTTTCCGTTGCCCGACGAAGCAACGCGTTACCTTCTCGGGCCGTTGCAGGGCTTGGCGACGACGGTGAGCACGTTCGCACTGCAGACGTTCGGATTGGAGGCGTTCCAGGAAGGTAACCAGATCGTCATCGGTGAGATGCACCTTGGCGTCGTCGATGCCTGCAGTGGCTTGCGAATGCTCACGATCTTCATCGCGTTGTCGGTGGCATTGGTCATGCTCGGCGACCGGCCGGCATGGGAGAACGGGATTATCATCGCCAGTGCGATCCCGATCGCATTGATCGTCAACTCCATCCGCATCACCGTCACCGGGATGCTGTACCAGATCGCGACGTCAGAAATCGCCGAGATGGTTTTTCACGACCTCGCCGGCTGGTTCATGATGCCGATGGCCTTGGCGATGCTGTACGGAGAGCAGTATCTGCTCGCGAAACTGATGGTCGTGGAGGACGAGGCCGAAATGATTGCGATCGGCTTGCAGACGTCGGCGGCCACCGCCGGTCGACGTGTGTCGTCGGATGGGCTGCTTCCGGTTTCGCAGCCAACGGCACGGCTTGCAGTCGAGACGGAGACCAAGCCGTTTGCCCCCTACGGCACGACGGCGGAGCGTCTCCGTCGAGGTGGTGGTGGCTCGCCGGAAGTCGCCCCCAAGACATCGAAAAAACATGATTCCAACGATGTCGTCCGTGGGCGGCGAGACGGCTTGCTGCCCGGAATCTGACGGTATACTCAGGTCAGGTTCGGTCGAGGGATTCCGCGGAAAAGATCGGCCGCAACCATCCGACTTTCCGCTGCTGTCGCTGCGTTTGCCGTGATCGTGTCCCGCTTTGTGAACCGGCGTGGGTGATGCCGGGGAGCGGTTGGTCGAGCCGTCTGCTCGAATCGTTTCGAGGGGCAGCGGGTTTCATCGAGAGGAGTGGACGGGCATGACCGCGTCCGAAGCCGACGGCGGGTTCGCAGCGACTCCGGCTGGGGCTGTCCCGTCTCCGTCGGTCGGGGGTTTGACGATCAGGGGCGACACGCCTCTCGTGCCGTTTCCCGACTACCAAACGGTCGCGGTCCCCCCGAGTGCCGAAGGTCCGCCGGGGTTCGACGCCCGGCGGTTGCTGCATGCGGTCCGGCGACGTTGGTTGCCGGCTCTCTTGATCGGCTCGTTGCTGGCGCCGCTGGTGGCGGTGCCGACATGGTTCCTGCTGCCGAAGGGCTATGAAGCGGTCGTCTGGCTGCAGATGCGCTCGGAGCAGGGCATGCTGGGCCCGGTCGCGGGTGTCCAGGATCAGTACCGCAAGACCCAGATGCAGTTGCTCAAGAGCCCGTTCGTTTTGAACTCCGCACTGCGGCGTCCCGGTGTTGCCGATCTGCCCACGATCAAGGAGCAGGACGATCCGTCAGACTGGCTGGCCAAGAACATCCTCATGTCGGCACCTCAGGAGTCGGAGGTCGTGACCCTCCGCTTGCGAGGGCCGATCGCTGAGGACACGGCGAAGATCCTCAACGCGGTCACGGAGAGCTACCTCGACGACATCGTCAACAAAGATCGCGCCGACCGGTTGGCGAAGCGGGATCAATTGGAGAAGAAATTCAAGGAGAGTCAGTCGGAGTTGCGCAGCCGCAAGGAGAAGTTCTACGAGATCGCCAGGACGACCAATTCCCTTTCGAGTTCTGAAGTCACGACCAACCGTGCCCTCTTGATGGATCAGTTGGCGGGTATTCGGGCCGATGTCGAGAATGCCGAGAATGACCTATCGCGGATCGACACTGAGTTGGCAATTGCCGACGGGCTCGACTCCGAGAACGATTCCGCGGAAGACAGGGGCGACGACGCGGTCGAGGCCGTCATCGATCGCGATCCCGCCGTGGCAGAGGTCAAGGAGCGGATCCGGTCGCTCGGGCAGGCGCTCTCGGAGCAAATGGCGAGAAGTGCCCGTGGTTTGAGCGAGCCATCGGTCCGGCGGCTCCGGGATCAGTACCAATCGGCGGTACGGCAGCTCAACGAAGTGCGAGCCGAGTTGCGGCCCCAGGTCGCGAGGCAGTTGCGGAGCAACGTCGGAAATCCGGGTCAGGCCGCCGTCAGCCCCGCCGTGCTCAGGGTCCGACGTGCGGTGATCGAGAAGATTCTCGAGGAGAGCCGGAACGAGTACCAGAAGCTCTCCGAGGAACTGCTGCTGATCGGCCGCGCCAACTCCGATCTGGAACTGCGGCGGGGTGAGATCGACCAGTTGGAGCAGGTGACCGGTCTCTTGGGCAAGCAACTCGAGGCGTCGAGCGTCGACATCAACATGCCCTCCCGTGTCCGCCTCCTCGAGCCGGCGTCGGTGCCGCAGTCGTCGAGCGACGTCTCCCGTGCAGTCCTCGCCGGACTGTCGGGCGTGCTCGCATTCGCCACCGGAGTCGGTCTCACGATCGGCACGGAGCTGCTTCGCGATCGACTGAGCTACCCCGAAGAGATCCCGAATCGCGTCGGTGTGCGGCTGCTGGGCACGCTGCCGCGTTTGCGTCGGCGCGGATCGAAGCGTGCACCGACCGATGTCGGCCGCTTCATGGAGTCGATCGACACGATCCGTACCCTGACGATGCAGGCGGGGCGGGATGCGGCCAAGATGATCCTGGTCACGAGCTCCGGTGAACACGAGGGGAAGACCACGCTTGCCGCCCAGTTGGCGGCGAGCATCGCCCGGTCGGGCAAGCGGACGTTGCTCATCGATGGCGACCTTCGGCATCCCTCGGTCCACTCGATCGTCCAGATCGATCTCGGGACCGGCCTCTCCGAGGTCCTGCGGGGCGAGTGCGGCAACGACGAGGTGATTCAGCCTACCGAGATCGACGGACTGTTCACCGTGACGGCAGGCGGGTGTGACACGGAATCGATCCTCGCCTTGTCCAGACCGCAACTGAAAACGATCCTTGGTAAGTACCGCGATGCCTTCGACCACGTGGTCATCGACTCAGGGCCGTGTATCGAATTGGCCGACGCGCTGCTTCTCGGTCAGCAGGCCGATGTCGCTGTCGTGTCGGTGATGCGCGACGTGACGAGCGTTCCGAATCTGACCGCTTCGATCAGTCGGCTCCGGTCGGTGGGGATCACGGTGCTCGGCTGCGTCATGCACGGCGTCGCCCTCGGGAAAAGTAGGCGGAACTACACCCAGGCTCTGCGTTGATACCGACCGCGGTTCGAAGGCTGATACCTCGACCACCCGCCTACCGGAGACCGGGAGATGTTCAACGAACGGGCAAGAGCCGTGATCCCGTTGGTCATCGCCGCCGCATTCGTGGCCGTCGTCACCGCGGTCCAGGGTGTTTGGACCGAGCGCTGGTCGGATCGCGATATCGCCGGTGAGTTGAAGGTCAGCGCGATGATCCTCGAGGAGGCCTTTCCCGCCGAGATTGGGCCTTGGAAGTATGTCGACGACGTCGAGTCGAGTCAGGAGCAGCTGGAGCGCGCCGGTGCCGTCGGACATGTTTCGCGGCTCTATCAAAACAACGACACCGGCGCGAAAGTCGCGGCCTTCGTGATTTGTGCAACGCCCCACGATGCCTCGGGGCACACCCCTGATCGCTGCTACCCCGCCGCGGGGTTCGAGATCGCGGAGACGGAGCACCGCGAGACGATCACCCTCGAAGACGGCCGGCGTGCGGAGGCGTTCGTGGGCACGTTTCGGAAGACCGGCCAGACCATCCGGGTGTATTGGACCTATGGAGTGCGTGGCGAATGGCTTGCTCCGCAGATCGCGCGGATCGAACTTGCCGGCACGGCAGCGGTGTACAAGCTGTATGCGATCATCGATCAGACCGCGGTCAGTGCGCCGCAGTCGAGCGGAATCTGCCGGGAGTTTCTGTCGGTGATGCTGCCTGCATTCGACCGTGCGGTCGCGGAGCGTCTTGACACGAAGCCCGCTGATTCAACCGCCGAGTCGACGGCAACCGGATCTGTGGTTCGCTCCGCGGATGCCGGCATTCCGCATGGGAGCGGCGCGACAGCGGCTGGCGGCGGGGGGTGACTGGGTTCGCCCATCGTCGGTCCAGCCCGGTGGTCGAGGCCCGTTGGGCTCGATCGTGGTGCGTCGGCGAAAATCGGGTGAATGTGTCGGTCTGCGCGGAGTGATGACGGATCGATCAAGAGGGCTTCGGCCACTGTGCGGCGGGAGAAAGAGGACAACGTGCGACGAACTCAGCGGGCGATCGTCACGGGGATCACGGGCCAGGATGGGTCGTATCTGGCCGAATTGCTGCTTGCGAAGGGATACGAGGTTCATGGGCTCGTCCGGCGTTCCAGCACGTTCGGTACCCAGCGGATCGAGCACCTCTATCGCGACGTCCACGACACCGATCGACCGTTGCAACTGCACTACGGCGACATGTCCGACGGTAACGCGCTGTCGCGCCTGATCCGTGAGATCCGGCCGACCGAGGTTTACAACCTCGCTGCCCAGAGCCACGTTCGCGTCAGTTTCGATCAGCCGACATACACGGCTGACGTGACGGCAGTGGGGACGTTGCGCCTTCTCGAGGCGATTCGCGACTACCAGGACGCCATGGGCGAGCAGGTGCGGTTCTACCAGGCGTCCAGTTCGGAGATGTACGGGAAGGTCGTCGAAGTGCCGCAGACCGAGGCGACCCCCTTTTATCCGAGGAGTCCTTACGGCGTTGCCAAGGTCTACGCTCATTGGATCACCGTCAACTACCGCGAAAGCTACGGGCTGCACGCTTCGTGCGGCATCCTCTTCAACCATGAAAGTCCGCGGCGTGGTGAGACGTTTGTGACGCGGAAGATCACCCGGGCTGCGACGCGGATCAAGCTTGGCCTCCAGCAGAAGCTTTACCTCGGGAATCTTGACGCCCGCCGCGACTGGGGATTCGCCGGCGACTACGTCGAGGCGATGTGGCTGATGCTGCAACAGGACACCCCCGATGATTACGTCGTCGCCACTGACGAGACGCACTCGGTGCAGGAGTTTTGTGAGAAGGCCTTCGCGGCTGTCGGGCTGGATTACCGGGATCATGTCGAAGTCGATCCCCGGTATTACCGCCCTGCCGAGGTGGATCTTCTCCTCGGCTCCGCGAAGAAGGCGCGGGAGCGCCTCGGGTGGCAGCCGCGTGTTTCGTTCGACGAGTTGGTGGCGATGATGGTCAAGGGCGACATGGAGATCGCGCACAAGGAAGGCGTGTTGGCGGCCAACTGCGCGGATCCCGGCCTCCATTTCCGATGATCTGTGTCGGACGACGAGCGTCGTACTGGTGGGGGCGGAGCGGGGAGTGCTGAGTGTGTCGCGGATCGATCTGGCCGAGAAACGTGTCGTCGTCACCGGTGGTGCCGGTTTTCTCGGGCGGGCCGTATGCCGCGTCCTGCGACAGCGAGGTGTCAGCGATACCCGGCTGTTCGTGCCGCGCCGTCGGGAGTTCAACCTGACGCTCGAGAGCGACGTCGAGCGGCTGTATGCGACGGCACGCCCCCAGGTGGTGATCCATCTGGCTGCCGAGGTCGGTGGAATCGGCGCGAACATGGCCGAGCCAGGGCGGTTTTTCTTCGCCAACATGTCAATGGGCATGCATCTGGTCGAGCATGCCCGCCGTCATGACGTCGAGCAATTCGTCCATACCGGAACCGTCTGTGCCTATCCGAAGTACTGCCCGATCCCATTTCGCGAGGAGACGATTTGGGACGGGTATCCGGAGGAGACGAACGCTCCTTACGGGATCGCGAAGAAAGCAATCTTCGTCATGCTCGACGGCTACCGTAGGCAGTACGGGATGCGTGGGACCGTGGTTGTCCCGGTGAATCTGTACGGACCGTGGGACAACTTCGATCCCTCGACCAGCCACGTCATTCCGGCCCTGATCCGTAAATGCGAGGAGGCGCGAGTCGCCGGCGCCGATGAGATCGTCTGCTGGGGCACCGGCGATGCGACCCGTGAGTTTCTCTTCGTAGATGATGCTGCCGAGGCGATCGTCACAGCGGCAGAGATCATCGAAGAACCGATTCCCATCAATCTCGGGGGTGGCACGGAGATCTCGATCCGGGATCTGGTGACGAAAGTCGCTGCCGTGTGCGGGTATACGGGGCGAATCGTTTGGGATGCCACGAAGCCGAACGGTCAACCGCGGCGTGCGCTCGACATCTCCCGGGCAGAGGAGCTCCTTGGCTGGCGGCCGAAACAGGATTTCGATCGGGGCCTCGCCGCCACCGTGCGCTGGTGGCGGGAACATGGTTCGGCCGAGTGATGACCGGGGCGCCGCGGACTCGGGGTCAAGGCGGCGTGTCCGGGGTGTCCGTCCGGCAGCTGTCGACGGGCACGATGCTGCCGTGGCCGATGATGAACGCACGCGGCGAGGACTGACCGTCGAACATGACGGTCGCCACGGCCCGTGGGCCAGCCCCGCTGATCGTGCAGACCCGGCCGACACCATGTTCAGGATGGTGAACCTGCTGGCCGATCGTCAGAGGTGCGGGTGGGGGGGTCGGCAGGGCGAGACCCCCACGCCGTACCGATGAACCGTTTCCCGCCCGGGGCGCGCCCCCGAGCGGAGCCGTGTCTTCGGTGGCATCTTCAGGCTGGAACGTCAGCCCGTCGTCACGCCGCAGGGGCGGCGCTTCGCGCCCCGACCATGTCGTCTGGTCCATCGCGCCGTGGTGGGCGTCATCATCGTCGGCCGAGCGGTGTACGCCGAACCCGGGGAGCAGCGTGCCATCGGCCGCCATGACGCTCGTCTCGGTGCCGACCATTTCCGCCAGGAACATGCTGGGAACGACCAATCGTCGGCCACCGCGGTAGTCGCGGACGCGGACGCAACTGGCGTGTACCTCCTCCTTCGCCCGGGTGATTCCGACGAATGCCAAGCGGCGCTCCTCTTCGAGGCTGTCGTCCCGATCGATGCTCCGCTCATGGGGCAGGATCCCGTCCTCGAGCGCTACCATGTAGACGACCGGGAACTCGAGACCCTTCGCGGCATGGAACGTCATCAGGGAGACGCGCTCGCCACTGGAATCCCAGGCATCGGTGTCGGACACGAGGACGGTCGAGTCGAGAAACGCCGACAGCGGATCATCGTCGGGATTCCCGGGGCGCGCCCATTCGGCGTCGAACTGTCGTGCGGCCGTGACGAGCTCCTCGACGTTCGCGAGGCGATCTTCATCTTCGCCGACATCATCCTGCCCAAGCCACTCTTGTAGACCGGACTGTTGCAGGAGTCGCTCGAGCAGATCGGCGACACCCGGTGCCGGGGCGGAGAGGGCGTCGTGGATCCCGACGAACGCCGCTGCGGCGGCCACGGCGCGTCGGGACGACAGGCCGATGCGATCGGCCTCGCGCAGCGCTTCGAGTAGCGTCAGGCGTCGCTCCGCGGCCCACGTGTGGATCCGATCGAGGGTCACCTTGCCGAGCCCCCGTGGCGGCGCCTGCAGCGCCCGGAGCACCGCCTCCTCGTCACGGGGATTGCGCAGCATCCGCAGCCACGCGAGGACATCGCGGATCTCGCGCCGCTTGAAGAACTCGACACCGCGCACGAGTTGATACGGAACCCCGAGACGTCGGAGCGAGATCTCGAACATCCGCGACAGGGCGCTGGTCCGGAAAAGGATGACGAAGTTCCCCGGGGATCGTCGGCCGTTGGCGACACTGTCGGCAATCTCGTGGGCGATCCGCTCCGCTTCCAGCCGGCCATCGTCGTCGATCACGATCCGCACCGGGGCGCCGGGGCCGGCGGCGGTGGCCAACCGCTTCGGCTTGCGTTTGGTGTTGTTGTGGATGAGGCGATCGGCCGTGGCGAGGATATTGGCCGTGCTCCGGTAGTTCGCCTCGAGGGCGACGATCTTCGCCGCCGGGTAGTCGCGCTCGAATTCGAGGATGTTGCGGATACTGGCTCCGCGCCACCCGTAGATCGCCTGGTCGGGGTCCCCCGTGACCGCGAGATTGGGGTAGTCGATCGAAAGCGCCCGGACGATTGCGTACTGCACCGCGTTGGTGTCCTGGTACTCGTCGACGAGGATCCAGCGATGCCGGGCATCGAGGCGGGCGCGGAGCTCAGGATGGTCGCCGAGGATGGTCGCGAGGTGGAGCAGCAGGTCGTCGAAATCGACGGCGTCGGACTCGAGCAACAGGCGTTGGTAGATCGGCCAGAGACGGCGCGCCGTTTCCTCCGCAGGGCGGCCCCAGCGGGGTGAGAAGGTCTCCGGGGTGAGAAGGTCGTTCTTCGCGCGGCTGATGATGCCGGCCAGGCGATCGATCGGCGTGTGGGTGAGGGTCAGGCCGCTCGCCCGTGCCGCCTTTTTGAGAACCGCCGCCGCATCGTCGGGATCGAAGATCGAGAAATCGGCCGACAGGCCGACGAGGCGGGCGTGACGGCGCAGCAACCGGGCGGCGAATCGATGGAAGGTACCCATCTCCACGGGCTGCGGACCGACGAGAGCCGTCAAGCGGCGTCGCATCTCATCGGCGGCCTTGTTTGTGAACGACAGCGCGACGATGTTCTGCGGCGGCACGCCACTGTGGATCAAGTGCGCGATTCGCGTGGTGACGACACGGGTTTTTCCGCTCCCCGGGCCGGCGAGCACCAGCAACGGTCCGGCGACGTGCGTGACCGCCTGCCGCTGGGACTCGTTGAGCCCCGTGAGGAGTCGATCCAACGGGGCGGGCAGCGGGTTCATGTCCGGAGGCTGGGCGTCTGGGGAAACTGGGGCGCTTCGGAGAGCGCAGAGAGGCGGGGCGTTTGCGTCGTTTCGTGTGGCGACGGGCGTAGGCGGCGGGAACCGCGATCACTTAGTATACGGGCCGGGGCGTGGCGGGATGGATCGGTGACGCAGTGCTGATCGAAGCCGATCGACACGGCGAAACGGTTCGTGGCTGCCACCGCCGGATACACGGGCGACGCTGTCGGGCGCACGGGAGGGAACCCATGCCGCGCATTCCATTCACGAATCTCACTCGTTCCAACGCGATGGCGGAGCGATTGGAGATGAGCACGGCGGAGATCGGTCTGTCGGTGAGGACGACCAACTGCCTCGAAGAGCGAGGCATCTTCACGGTCCAGGATCTGTTGCAGTGCACGCGTGCGGACCTGCTGTCGATCGCCAATTTCGGCGAGAAGACGCTGGAAGAGGTCTACCGCTCGCTCGAGCGGATCGGATTCGCACGCGAGGCCGGTGCCGCGGCGCTTGCCCCCGGCGATCCGCCGCCGGCGTGAGCGGCCCGGCCGATCCGCTGTGCGGGCGCTCGGGATTTCCGGCGGATGGCCACGCAGACTCGCGCCTCCGGGGCAGACCTGTGGGCCGTGTGGTCGTGATTCGACGCGGAAAACCCGCGCTTGCCCCTGGATCAGACGGCTCGCCATGACCGGCTCCGGGACGTGCCGTCGGGCACGTCGTGCCGGTCGTGCCGGTCGCGCGGGTCGTGCCGTGGTGAAAAAAGAAACTGGGCTTCCAGCGAATCACTTTTCGCCGCGATCGACCGGGAAACCAACCTAGGCTCTTGGAGATGCGTGATCCTGGACCACCGTCCATGGGTCGCCTCACGAGGAGCCTTCGATGAACGCCCGACGTTTCGCTGGTGCGCTGGCAGTGGGGATCGTGGTCTGGTCGACAGAGGCCCCGACCGCGCTCGCCCAGTGCTGCCTCAACGACTTGTTCGCCGGGTGTGCGAGTTGCTTCCGCCGGGCTCCGGTCGCGTACGCGGTCGCCCCGGTCGCCCCGGTCGCGGCTCCCGCGATGATGGCGCCCCAGCCTTACGCGGTCGCTCCGGTGCCCGTACCCGCGCCCACTCCGCCGATGATGGTGCCGGTCCAACAGGTCAGCTACGTGCCGGAGACGACGTACCGGACGCAGTACCAGTGCGTTCCCGTGACCACCTACAAGCCGTCGACCGAGATCGATCCCTGCACCGGATGCCCCCGGGAGTGCATGCAGGAGGTCACGCAATACGTCCAACAGGCCGTCAACGTTCCGGTCACCCAATACCGGGCGGTGTATTCGACGAAGTACGTCCAAGTCCAGCCGGGCACGGGCCAACCGATCGGGACCCAACCGATGGTGTCACAGCCGGTGCCGGGAACCGTGCCCTCGTCGACCGTGGTGCCAGGGCCGGCGGGCGCCGCCGTGAGTCCGTTTGCGGCGCCGTTGCAGACCTCGCCGCAAGCTTGGGGATCGGCCGGCGCGGACATCCCCAATCAACTCATTCCCGGACAGTCGAGCATCGCCGCGCCGGCGCTGACTCCCTCCGCGTTGTCTCCCGGCGCCACGGTGCCGGCGGTCCCGCCGCCGACGTTCCAGCCGCAGATCGTGCCGCAGTCGGGAACGTTCGCCGTCCCCCAGGGAGGGGCGCTCATGCCGCAGCCGACGGCGCCTGCGGCACTGACCCCGACCCCGGCACTGCGGCCCATCCCGGAGCTGTCCGGCACCTCCCCCCCGGTGGGAACGACCCGTGATGCCGGCAAACCCCCCGTTCCGGTGACGCCATCCAGCCCTGTCCCATCGACGCTGCCATCGACGCCGGCCCCAACTGCTCCCGGAGTGGGCGGCAACGGGGCAGGAGGTGGTGTCGGAACCGGGGCCACGATGCCGATTCTGCAGGGCACGGGCCCGGCAGCGAACACCGGCGCGTTTCCCCGATTGCTCGAGCCGACCGGCCATACGACTTCGCTGTCCCCTGCCACGCCCGTCGGCGGGCTCCCCGACGCCGCCGTTTCCTACCCACGGACCGCGCTCCCCGCCCGGCTCGCCCGCGGCCTCCCGCAGCCGTGATTCGGAGGTCCCGGCAAGGGTTCCAGGTAGGCTGAAGGGGCCGTCCCCCCGGGTGATCCACGACGTCGTCCGATGCATGGTCTCGCCCTCTCCCGGCGGGCCAGGCCGGGGGCGGCGTCCTCTGAGATTGCCAAAGCCGTGACCAACGAAGCGATCGTAGCGGCGCTCGAAGAGATCGCGCTGCTGCTGGAGTACGTCGGAGACAACCCTTTCCGCTGCCGCGCGTACCGCGCGGCAGCCGAGACGGTTTTGGGGCTCGGTGAGGAGATCGCGTCGGCACGTCGCTCGGGACGTGACCCCCTCGCCGGACTCCCCGGCATCGGCACCGACTTGGCGGACAAGATCGGCACCCTCGCCGATGCCGGTCGCCTGCCCCTCCTCGACGAGCTGCGCTCGCGGGTCCCGCCCGTGGCGGTCGCTCTGGTTCGCGTGCCGGGACTCGGTCCGAAGAAGGCGCGGTTGATCGTCGAGGCACTCGGTGTCGGGTCCCTCGAGGAAACCGCCCGGGCCTGTCGCGACGGACGCGTCGCTGCCCTCAAAGGATTCGGTGACAAGACGCAAGCTGCTCTGCTCCGCAGCCTGTCCTTCGCTCTCGATCCGGGCACGAAGCGAGTGCTGTGGCGAGACGCCGAGGCGATCGCAGCCCGGGTGTGCTCGTGGCTCGAGCATTGCCCCGACGTCGTGCGGACGGCGGCGGTGGGGAGCGTTCGGCGTGGACGGGAGACCGTGGGGAACGTCGACCTCCTCGCATCGGGTGAGGCACCCGCCGCCATCCTCGACCGGTTCCTTTCCTGGCCGGAGGTGACGACCCTCGTCGACCGTGGCGCCACGACGGCGCACGTGCGCGGGCCCCGCGACGTGGAGATCCGTCTCACAATCGTCGCCGACGATGCCTTCGCTGCGGCGTCG
Source organism: Planctomycetota bacterium (assembly GCA_016872555.1). NCBI lineage: Bacteria > Pseudomonadati > Planctomycetota > Planctomycetota bacterium. The sequence continues at coordinate 37,759 of VGZO01000007.1, read as the reverse complement.
ATCACCCGGACCGGTTCGGCCGAGCACGTGGGTGAGCTCTCCGAGCGCGCCCGCCAGCGCGGTTTTGAATTGGCGACCGATGGTATCCACGCGGTCGGTACGGATGCCGACAGGCGCTGCCCTGCGGCGCACGACGAAGCGGCGATCTACGCGCTGTGCGGCCTGCCGTGGATCCCTCCCGAACTGCGCGAGGGGCCCGGGACCGTCGCGCGGGCGGAGTCGTTCGGCATTCCGCGTCTGGTCACCGTCGGGGACATCCGCGGTGATCTCCACATGCACACCACGGCGTCCGACGGCGAAGCCACGCTGGTCGAAATGGCGCGGGGAGCGATCGCCCGTGGCTTGGAGTACATCGCGATCACCGACCATGGGCCGCGGGTGGCGATGGCCCGGGGGCTCGGTCCGGAACGATTGCTGGCGCAGTGGGAGGAGATCGACGTGCTCAACGCGTCGCTGCGCGATGCCGACCCTTCCGCCACGGTGATTCTCAAGGGGGTCGAGGTCGACATGCTCGAGCAGGGCGGGCTCGACCTTCCCGATGACGTCCTCGCCCGTGCCGACTGGGTCGTCGCGAGCCTCCACTACGGCCAGCAGCAATCACGCGACCGGATCACCGCGCGGATCATCGAGGCGATCGAGAATCCCTGGGTCAGTGTCATCGGCCATCCCACGGGGCGGTTGATCAATCGCCGTCCGGCCTACGACGTCGACATCGAGGCCGTGATCGCCGCGGCGGCGCGGACCGGGACCTTCCTGGAGATCAATGCCAATCCGTGGCGACTCGATCTCGACGACCGTCATGCCGCGGCGGCCCGCGATGCGGGGGTCGGGTTGGTGGTGTCCACCGACGCCCATGCGGTGTCCGGCCTCGACAATCTCCGCTGCGGGATTCTCCAGGCCAGGCGTGCGGGATGCGCGGCCGGCGACGTGGTCAACACGCTCTCCCTCCGCGACCTGCGCGCCCGGATGCGGCGCCCTTGAGCAGTGACCGGGCGGGCATCGTGACCGGCGGTGAACCCGGTTGTTCAGCGCGGTGAAAGAACGCAGCGAAAACCGATGTGATTGCACCCCGACGAGACCTCGGCCTTGCCACGGGTGCCGACGATGTACCGGGAACAGTACTGGTCGGTGCAGAGGAACGACCCGCCACGGAGCACCCGCTTGGCCTGGCCCGGTTCCTGTGGGTCGTGGCTGTCATCGGGACCGGCCGGGTTGACGACGGTGCCGCGGGCCGCGTCGTTCCGGTACGTGTCGGGGCGGTACCAGTCGGCACACCACTCCCAGACGTTACCCGACATGTCGTGGAGACCGTACTCGTTGGCGGGAAACCGACCCACCGGCGCGATCCCGGCGAAGCCGTCCGCCGCGCTGTTGTCGTACGGAAAACGTCCCTGCCAGGTATTGGCCATCCACCGTCCCTCGGGGCGGAAGGCATCACCCCATGGGTACGGCGCGCCGCTCTGGCCGCCACGGGCGGCGAACTCCCACTCCGCCTCGGTCGGCAGGCGCTTGCCCGCCCACCGGGCGTAGGCTTCGGCGTCGGCATAGGCGACGTGCACGACAGGCCGGTCCTCCTCGCCGTCGATGCCGCTGCCCGGGCCGAACGGATGGCGCCAATCTGCCCCTGGAACGTAGTTCCACCACCGGTAATGGGTATCGAGAGGCACCGGTTCGTCCGGGGGCGTGAAGACGATCGACCCAGCGACGAGGTTCTCTGGCGGGGCTCCGGGAAAGTCTTCGGCCCGCGGTGGCTTTTCAGCGACGGTGACATAGCCCGTCGCGGCGGTGAAGGCCGCGAATTGGCTGTTGGTGACCTCGGTCCGATCCATGAAAAACCCGTCGACCTTGACCCGATGGATCGGCCGCGCGTCGTCCATTGCCTCGCGCCCCCCGTCAGGGAGGCCGCGCGGGTCGGCACAGCCCATCGAGAATTCGCCACCCGCAATCCACACCATCCCGGCGATCCGATCGGTCTCGATCGCGGGGGGCGCCAGCGTGGCCGGAGCGGTGGCGGCGAATGCCGCCGACGTCGGGGCCGATGCCACGGCGGGTGGCGTCGTCGTGCGAGCGAGGGGCGGTCGTACCGTCGTGGGGGGGGCGATGGCGCGGCAGACCATCCACAGGGCGACCGCCGCGAGCAGGCCGAAACCGATGGCGACGATGAGTGACGAAGGGGGCGTGCGCTCGACGGTGTGCGTGTTGCGACCATTCATGGCAGGGTGTTTCCGAGGAGCTCGCGGCAATGACGCCGGAACATCCGGCGACGGTCTCGATCCCACCAGGCGGTGAACGCTCGTCGCGCACGCCGTGCCGCCGCCTGTTCGGCGCGGCGGCACTGCCGCCACCCGCGACGCTCGCGCCTGGCGGATGCCGCGCGCTGCAGGTGCCGCATCGTACGGGCAGACGCGGCACGGTCGGTACACGCCCCGAGCCGATCCTGGAGTTCGTGAAGGGAGTCTCGACTCGCGTTGACAGCCTGGTTCGTCAGGAAGGTGGCGAAGGCGTCGAGGTGATAGCGGAGCTTCTTGCCTGCGATCCGTAAGCCATGGATCTCGGCTTCGCCGCGGCACCGTCGCCGCCCGGCCCGGCGAAAACGGTCGATCACCCTCTCGAGCCGTCCCCGGACGCGGTGCTGCCAGTGGCGCTGCACGTCGATGTGGCCGAGGGACGCGCACAGCCGGCCGACGCGCTCCTCCCATCCGCCGGCTCCGGTCAGCACCGCCAACCGACGCAGCGGGAGCTCGGCGGCACGGCGCGACGCGACGAGGATCGCCAGGAGGCGACGGCCGCACCGGGAGCCGGCCAAGCTTGGATCCCTGCCGATCCGGGCAGCGACGCTGTCGAAATCGCGCACCCGGGCGGCGACACGGTGGAGAATACGCAGTCGCTTCTTGAACCACCGGCGCGGACGACCCGGAAGCACGTCGCGGAGAAGGCTCATGTGGGCGAGCGACCGGCGTGCAGCCACCCGCAGGTCGTGGATTCGGTCGGGATCAGTGCGACCACGCTCGATGTCGGCGCGCAGCTCGGCGATCGACCGTAGCCCCTGCTCGAGGATCCGGCGGGCCCCCCCCGGGAATCGTCTCCAGCGGGAGCGAGACGGTGACCCCAGTTCGGTCCCCACCATGATCCGATCCCGGGTCGGACGGCATCGCGCCGCACGGCAGTGCGACTCCAGCTTCCACCGAGGAATCTACCGGACCGGTCAGGCCTCACGCCAGCGGTTGGAATGATCGTCGAGGCAGGCTCATGGCGACCGTGCCACACCCACCGTTCCCAGCCGCTCGGGCTTGACGATGGTCACGTCCGACGCGAACACGGTGCCACCGGCCAGGCACCCGGTGCCGGTCCACAGTCGGCCCTTGATCTCCACAGTGTCCCCGGCCGACGCCAAGTCCAGTTCCGCGCAATCGACGGAGATCCGCAGGCCGGCGGTGAGGGGAATCACGACGCGCCGGATCGACCCGGCGTCGACGCGGAGGATGACGCTATCGGCGGTGATGCGGGTCACGGTGCCGATGATCGTCCCCGGCGTGTCGGGACGGATCGCATCGGAACGGAATCCGACCGGTGGGGTGACGATGTCGACGGTCTCGACGGGGCCGATCGCCTTGCCCTGCCGATCGACCGTGGCACGGCACCGGACCGTCAGGCCGGTGCGGAGCACGGTGGCGTCGGCGTCACCGCGGATCGACAGCCGGGAGACACCGGCCGGGTGCAGGACGGCGACGCGCACGGCGAGGCTGGGATCTTCGACGGTCGGATCGACGAAGGCGATCATGCCGCCACCGATCCGGCCCTGGACCCCGCGCACGACCCCGGTCAGCGTCGTCTCGGGAAGACCGTCGACGGCAAGGCGGTTGTTCTCGACGGGTACCGTGATCGCCTTGTTGGTCCCCCGGCAGGCCCCCAGATTCCACAAACGCTGGTAAGCCTGCTGCAACTCCGCCGACTTGTAGAAGGTTCCCCAGTGGAGGGTGCCGTCGGCCGCCACCGGAGGCTTCGAATCCTGGGAATCGGCATACGGGTTGTAGGGGGCCGACTGGGCCACACCGATCGAGGGCCAAGTGGTCGCCGCGACGAGGACGCCGAACAGAACACGGCTGGCCACGATCGTCGCGAGCGGTGGGGTGCCGTCCACGCCGTGTGATCTTCGGTCGCGCTGGCAACCCGCTGAGAGGCGGCCGGTGTGGATCCGACGCATAAGGAGATGCTCCTGAAGGCAGGCCAACACTACCTTCGGAAACATCGAACCGCCACGGGGACGGTCACGAAAACGGTGCCGCCCGAACAGGCTACCCGACACGTTCGCGACGATCGTGCCACCCGTCACGACCGGCATGATGCCACCGCACTCGCCCGGGCTGGTGACCGTGGTCACCCGCCCCCGTTGTCCGAACCGGGGGGGCTCGCGCCCGGCTCGGTGGCGGGCGGAACTGATTCGAGCAAGGGGAACTGCCTGGTCAGCAGGTCACGATCCACGCGGAGCGACTCGAGTGCCTCGGGCCGGACGCGGACCTCCGACGATTGGAACGTGCTGAACCCCGTTCCAGCCGGGATGAGGTGCCCGAGGATGACGTTTTCCTTGAGACCGACCAGGTTGTCGACCTTGCCGGCCAAAGCCGCCTCGGTGAGGACCTTGGTGGTCTCCTGAAAACTCGCGGCGGAAATGAAACTCGAGCTCTGCACGCTCGCCTTCGTGATTCCGAGAAGCTGCGTGCTCGCCGTCGCCTTCTTCGGCTTCGTCCCCTTCGCGGACGTGCCGCCGAGGGCCTCGATCTGGGCGTTGGCCTGGGAGAGGGCGTCCTTGGGAACGACCGTGCCGACGACGAACTCGCTGTCTCCCCGGTCGGTGATCTTCAGACCGTTCTCGACTCGATCGTTGGCCTGCTTGAACTCGAACTTGTCCATCACGCTGCCGGGCAGCAGGTTGGTATCGCCCACCGTCTCGATCTTCACCTTCCGCAGCATCTGGGAAACGATGATCTCGATGTGCTTGTCGTCGATCTCGACGCGCTGGCTGCGGTAGACGTTTTGGATCTCGCGGACGAGATACTTCTGCACCTCCTCCTCACCGGAAATCCTGAGGATGTCGTGGGGAACCAGCGGGCCGTCGACGAGCGCCTCGCCTGCCTTGACGAAATCCCCGGCGTGGACGCGAAGGTGCTTGCCGTGGGTCACGAGATGCTCGATCTCGCGTCCGCTGTCGTTCTTGACGATGATCGTCCGCTTCCCGCGGCGCTTCTCGCCAAGCAACTCGACCTTGCCGTCGATCTCGGCCATGATCGCCGGATCCTTCGGCTTGCGGGCCTCGAAGATCTCCGTCACCCGCGGCAGGCCACCGGTGATGTCCTGGGTGCCAGACGCTTCGCGGGGCGTCTTGGCGAGGATGTGGCCGGCCTTGACGTTCTCGCCCGGTGAGACCTCGATGTAGGCCTTCTCCGGGAGATAATAGAAGTCGAGGATCTTGCCGCTCTCGTCCTCGAGCACGACCTGGGGGTGGAGCACCCCCTTGTGTTCCATGATCATCCGGCGGATGTGGCCGCTGGGATCCTTCTCGATGCGGACCGTCTCCCCTTCGACGACATCCTCGTAGCGGACCCGCCCGGCGACCTCCGAGAGAATCGGAATCGAGTGCGGGTCCCACTGCACCAGCAGCGTCCCGGCCTTGACCTCCTCGTTCTCCGTCACCTTGAGGATCGCGCCGGCGGGAATGTCGAACTTCTCCAGTTCGGCCCCCTTGGCGTCGACGATCGCGATCTCACCGTTGCGGGCGAGCACGACCTCCTCGCCCTGCTCGTTGGTCACGGTCCGCAGCCTGGTGAAGCGGGCGCGGCCACCACGCTTGGCCTTGCTCTGGTTTTCCTCGAGGGCCCGTTGGCCGACGCCACCGATGTGGAAAGTCCGCATGGTCAGCTGCGTACCAGGCTCGCCGATGCTCTGCGCGGCGATGATTCCGACGGCCATCCCCTCCTCGACCAGGGAACCGGTCGAGAGGTCCATCCCGTAGCACAGCCGGCAGACGCCGAGCGGTGCATCGCACGTGAGCGGACTGCGGACCTGGATCTTCTCCAAACCGAGTTGCTCGATGCTGCGTGCGATCGAAGGCGTGATCAACTCGTCCTCGTTGACCACGATCTCGTCGGTGATCGGGTTGACGATCGGCTCACGGCTGACCCGGCCACGGATGCTGTCGGCGAGGCTGACCTCGACCTTTTCACCACGGTAGATGACCGTCTTCGTGATCCCCTGCGACGTGCCGCAGTCGTGCATGGTGACGACGACGTTCTGCGCGACGTCTGCCAGCTTGCGCGTCAGGTATCCGGAGTCAGCCGTCTTCAGGGCGGTGTCGGCGAGGCCCTTCCGCGCGCCGTGGGTCGAGCTGAAGTACTCGAGCACGGTCAACCCTTCACGGAAGTTCGCCTTGATGGGGGTCTCGATGATCTTGCCCGACGGCTTGGCCATCAGGCCACGCATCCCGGCGAGCTGACGGATCTGTTCGACGCCGCCACGGGCACCGGAGTGGGCCATCAGGTAGATCGGATTGACGTATCCCTGGCGGCGCGCGTCGCTGGCGGTGTCCTTCTCCAGCTCGCTCATCATGTCCTTGGTGATCTGCTCACGGGCGTGGGTCCAGGCGTCGAGCACCTGGTTGTAGCGCTCACCGTCGGTGATCATGCCGCGCTGGTACTGCCGCATGATCTTGAGGACGTTCTTCTCGGCGTCGCCGATGATCCGGGTCTTGCTCATCGGCGTGATCAGGTCGTCGGTGGCGAACGACAGACCGCTCTTCGTGCTCCACTTGAACCCGGTGCGGTTCATGTCGTCGAGCAGGTCGATCGTCTTGCGGCGGCCGAGGGCCTGGTAGCAGTCGGAGATGACGCGGGCCAACTCGCTCGAGCGCATCGGGATGTTGTAGAACAGCATCCCTTCCGGCAGGACCGAATTGAACAGCACGCGGCCCGCCGTGGTCTCGATGATCGCGCCCGGTTCGCCGAGCTTCGGATCGTCGGTCTTGAGGCGGCGGTTGGCGGGGAGACGGACCCTGATCTTGGCGTGGGTGCCGACCTTGCCGAGTGAGTGGGCAAGTTCCACCTCTTCGATGCTCTTGAACACCATCCCTTCCCCCTTGCGGCCGGGGAGAAGCATCGTCAGGTAGTAGCAGCCCATCACCACGTCCTGGGAGGGGCTGATGATCGGCGCCCCGTTGGCAGGGCTGAAAATGTTGTTGGTCGCCAACATCAGCGTGTGGGCTTCGACCTGCGCCTCGATCGACAGCGGCAGATGGACGGCCATCTGGTCACCGTCGAAATCGGCGTTGAAGCCCTTGCAGACCAGCGGATGGAGCTTGATGGCGTTGCCTTCGACGAGGATCGGCTCGAAGGCTTGGATACCCATCCGATGAAGCGTGGGCGCACGGTTGAGCAGCACCGGGTGGTTGCGGATCACCTCCTCGAGGATGTCCCAGACCTCGGTGTCCTTCCGCTCGAGCATCTTCTTGGCGCTCTTGATCGTGTCGGCATGGCCGAGCTCCTTGAGCCGCCGGATGATGAACGGCTGGAACAGCTCCAAGGCGATCTTTTTCGGAAGCCCGCACTGGTGAAGGCGGAGGGTCGGACCGACGACGATCACGCTTCGCGCCGAATAGTCGACGCGTTTGCCGAGCAGATTCTCGCGGAAGCGACCCTGCTTCCCCTTGATCATGTCGGTGAGGCTCTTCAGCGGCCGGTTGCTCGATGCGAGCACGGGGCGCTTGCAGCGGTTGTTGTCGAACAACGCGTCGACTGACTGCTGCAGCATCCGCTTCTCGTTGCGGATGATGACCTCCGGGGCGTTGAGGTCGACGAGTTTTTTGAGCCGGTTGTTGCGGTTGATGATCCGCCGATAGAGGTCGTTGAGATCGCTGGTCGCGAAGTTCCCGCTGTCGAGCATGACCAGCGGCCGGAGATCCGGGGGGATCACCGGGATCACGTCGAGGACCATCCATTCCGGCTTGTTCTCGCTGTCGCGGATGCTTTCCACGATCTTCAGCCGGTTGACGAGGTCCTTCTTTTTCTGCTTCGATCCCGTCGTGTGGAGCTCCTCGCGGAGCTCCTTGGAGAGCGTGACGAGGTCGAGCCCGAGAAGCAGTTTGCGCACGGCCTCGGCGCCCATCTCGGCGTCGAATGCCCCGTCGCCGTAGTCCTCCCGCGCCTTGCGGTACTCCTCCTCGGTGAGGAGCTGCTGCTTCTTCAGCGGCGTGTCCCTGGGATCGAGGACGACGTAATCCTGGAAATAGATGACCTTCTCCAGGCTCGACGTCTTCATGTCGAGAAGGGCGCCGAGGCGGCTCGGCATCGCCTTGAAGAACCAGATGTGGACGACCGGCGCGGCGAGTTCGATGTGACCCATGCGCTTGCGCCGCACGCGGCTGTGGGTGACTTTCACGCCACAGCGATCGCAGATCATGCCCTTGTACTTCATGCCGCGGTACTTGCCGCACGAGCACTCCCAGTCCTTCTCCGGGCCGAAGATCTTCTCGCACATCAGGCCGTCCTTCTCCGGACGGAAGGTGCGGTAGTTGATCGTCTCCGGCTTCTTCACCTCTCCGAACGACCAGCTACGGATGTCGTGCGGTCGGGCGAGGCTGATCTTCACCGCCGAGTAGTCGTTGACGCGATCGTAGGTGGGTTCACCGATGCTCACGAGACTTCTCCTTCGGGACGACGGTGTCCGCCGCTGACCGGGTGCGGCAGCGGGGCTGTGATCGGGACGACGTCAGACGCGACGCTTCTCGAGTGACATGTTCAGGGCCAGGCCGCGAATCTCGTTGGTCAACACGTCGAAGCTCGCCGGGGTGCCGGCCTCGAGGGTGTTCTCCCCCTTGACCATGCTCTCGTAGATCTTCGTCCGACCTTCGACGTCGTCGCTCTTGACCGTGAGCAACTCCTGGAGGATGTACGCCGCTCCATAGGCCTCGAGCGCCCAGACCTCCATCTCGCCGAACCGCTGCCCACCGAAGCGTGCCTTGCCGCCGAGGGGCTGCTGCGTGATCAGGGAGTAGGGGCCGGTGGAGCGGGCGTGAACCTTGTCGTCGACGAGGTGATGGAGCTTGAGCATGTAGATGTAGCCGACCGTCGTCTCCTGCTCGAGCGGTTCGCCCGTGCGACCGTCGAACAGTTGGGCCTTGCCGTGCCGGGGGAGGCTGGCGGCATCGAGCATTTCGTTGATGTCCTGTTCGCTCGCCCCGTCGAACACCGGCGTCACCGCCTGGAACCCGAGCAGCGACGCCGCCCAGCCGAGGTGGGTCTCGAGGATCTGGCCGACGTTCATCCGGCTCGGAACGCCGAGCGGGTTGAGGAGGATCTGGACCGGCGTGCCGTCGGCGAGGAACGGCATGTCCTCCTTGGGCAGGATCTTGGCGATCACACCCTTGTTGCCGTGCCGGCCGGCCATTTTGTCACCGACCGAGATCACCCGTTTGGCGGCGACGTAGACCTTCACCATCTGCAGCACGCCGGGGCGCAGCTCGTCGCCGCGCTTCATGCTGTTGAGACGCCGTTCCCGGGCGTCGATCGCCTCCTCCACGGAGGGCCACAGCGCCTTGTACGACTTCTCGATCTCCACCTTCCGCTGCGGCGAACGGATGTCGAGGTCGTCGAGCTTGAACGCGAGCGCCCGCTCGACCACGACCTTGTGCTCCTGGTCGCGGACCAACGGGCTTCCGTCCGGGGCGGTGAGCGGTCGCTGCAACTGCCTCTCGATCTCGCCGACCAAGGCACCGAACACCTCGGCGATCCGCGCGTTGCCCACGGCTTCGGCGTCCTTGAGCTGCTTTTGGAACTCGCGCCGCTCGTCCTCCGACAGGCTCATCTGCCGGGAGAACTTCTCGGTCGCGATGACGATTCCCTCGACACCCGACGGCACCTCGAGCGAGTCGTTCTTCACGTCCTCGCCGGCGCGGCCGAAGATCGCGTGGAGCAGCTTCTCCTCGGGTGTCAGCTCGGTCTTGCTCTTCGGCGAGACCTTGCCGACGAGAATGTCGCCAGGTCGGACGTAGGTCCCGATGCGGACGATGCCGTTCTCGTCGAGGTTGTGCAGCGCCCGTTCGCCGACGTTGGGGATGTCGCGGGTGAATTCCTCGCGACCGAGTTTCGTGTCGCGGATCTCGATGTCGTACTCCTCGATGTGGATCGAGGTGTAGACGTCGTTCTCCACCAGCTCCTCGCTGATGATGATCGCGTCCTCGAAATTGAAGCCGTCCCAGGCCATGAAGCCGACGAGGACATTGCGGCCCAGCGCCAATTCACCGCGGTAAATCGCGGCACCGTCGGCGAGGACCTCACCCTTGTCGACTTTCTGCCCCAGGTTGACGATCGGCTTTTGGTTTTGGCACGTGCGCTCGTTGAGGCCGACGTACTTCCTCAACCGGTGCGTCTCGACCTGTCCGGAAGCAGCAGTGACCTCGATCCGCTCGGCGTCCACGTAGCTGACCGTTCCCTTGCGCACGGCGCGGATGATGAGCCCCGAGTTGGCAGCCACGTCGCGCTCCATGCCCGTGGCGACGATCGGCGGCTCGGTCACCAGCAGCGGCACCGCCTGCCGCTGCATGTTGGAGCCCATCAGGGCGCGGTTGGCGTCGTCGTGCTCGAGGAACGGGATCAGCCCGGCCGACACGCCGACCATCTGGCTGGGGGCGACGTCGATGTACTGGATGTCGGCGGCCGGTACGAGGACGAAGTCGCCACGGTAGCGGGCGATGATCGAGTCGCCCTCCAGTTTGTTGTCGACCACGAGGGCGTCGGCCGGGGCCAGGTAGGCGTCGTGCTCTTCGTCGGCGCGGAGCCAGACGACGTCGTCGGTGAGCTTGCTCTTGGAGATCTTGCGGTAGGGTGTGACGAGGAAGCCGTAGGAGTCGACCCCCGAATAGATCGCCAAGCTGGAGATCAGGCCGATGTTGGTGCCTTCGGGAGTCTCGATCGGGCAGATCCGCCCGTAGTGCGAGATGTGAACGTCACGAACCTCGAAGCCGGCACGCTTCCGGTTGAGGCCGCCGGGACCGAGTGCCGACAGTCGTCGTTCGTGCGTCAGCATCGACAGCGGGTTGGTCTGGTCGACGACCTGCGAAAGCTCGCCCCGGCCGAAGAAATACTCGATCGCCGCGGAGATACTCTTGGGATTGATGAGCGAACGCGGGGACATCTCCGTGACGTCCTTGAGGCTCATCCGCTCCTGCACGGTGCGGCGCAGTTTGAGGAAACCCTTCCGCAACTCGTCGCTGGCCAACTCGTCGATGGTCCGGAGACGGCGGTTGCCGAGGTGGTCGATGTCGTCCACCTCGCCTTCGCCTTCGCCTTCCGACAGGCGCAGCATGTACTTGATCGCCGCGATCAGATCGTCGGGCCGAAGCGTCATCTCGGTCTCGGCGACCGCCAGACCGAGCTTGCGATTGATGCGAAACCGGCCGACGCGGCCGAGCCGGTAGCGATTGGTGTCCTTGAACTTCTCGTCGAACAGTGCCCGTGCCTTGTCGATCGCCGGCGGGTTGCCGGGACGGAGCCGTTGGTAGATGCGGACGAGGGCGTCTTCGTGACTGGGGGCGACGCCGGTGCGCCGCTTCGACTCTTCGGCATCCTCACGCAGGCTGTTGACGATCAGCGGCAGCTTCTGGTCGTCCATCACCTCCACGCCGGTGAGCCCCGACGTGCAGATCAGTTCCGCCTGATCGTGGGAGATCTTGCACCCCGCCTCGACGATGATCTCGCCGGCGCGCTCGCTGCCTTTGGGATAGACGATGTCGTCGATCGCCACCCGGCCCTCGATCTTGGCGACGCTCCGCGCCCCCGCGACCTTCTCCTTGGTGGTCTTGTAGAACAGCTTGAGGATCTCGGCATCGGCCGAGTACTTCGGGTCCATCGCCCGGAGCAGGGTCAACGCCGAGAACTTCCCGCTTTGGTCGATGCGGACCTGGAGCGTGTCTTTCTTGGAGACGTTGAGCTCGATCCAACTGCCACGCTCGGGGATGATCCGGCAGTTGTACGTCTTCCGGTCGGTCGACTCTGTGTCGGCGACGAAGTCGATTCCCGGCGAGCGGTGAAGCTGGCTCACCACGACGCGCTCGGCGCCGTTGATGATGAACTCGCCGCCGCCGAGCATGATCGGAATGTCGCCGAGGTAGACCTCTTCCTCGATCGGTTGCTCGCGGGTCAGACGCAACCACACGCGCAGCGGCCGGCCGTAGGTCATCCGCAGTTGGCGGCACTCGTCAGGCTCGTACCGGGGCTTGCCGAGCTCGTAGCGGACGTACTCGAGCTTGACGGTCCGGTCATAGCTCTCGATCGGGAAGATCTCCCGGAGCACGCCTTCGATCCCCTCGTCCTTCCGCTTGGCAGCCGGAACGTCGTACTGGAGGAACCGGTCGTAGAAACGCGTCTGGATCTCGGTCAGATCGGGGATGTCGTGCGTCGCCCGACGGCTGCCGAAATGACGGACTTTCTTCGGCTCGAGACGACGGACCGCACGCGTGGCCATGAGCGGATCACTCCCGGGGGACGGACGGGGAAGGATTCACCAACCAGCATGCCACCGTCGGCGACGGTTCCCGGATGCGCCAGGGGTACGCCACGGAAGCCCAGCATGCGGGCGACCGAGGGGAACTTTTGGCGATCCCGGAGAGAAACCGGACGGTGAACAGTGGAGCAACCGAGGCCTGCAACGGACGGTCACCGAACCGTTCACGAAGCCAGCTGGACCGCAGCCGAGCTCTCGCGGTGGGAAGGTGGTCGAACGTGCCGGTTCGGCCGGAAGGGACGAAACGGGGGGGCTGACAGGAAACACGGAGCCGACGGCAGCAAAAATGATACCGTAAGGCAGTCGTGCGTCCAAAATTGAACTTTCAGCGAGTCGCAAAGCCAAACGGACAATCGCTCCGGTTCGTCGCCCGATCGGAAAACCGATCGGCACGAGTCACTTGATCGCAACCTTGGCTTTCGCCTCCTCCAGTTCCTTCTTCAGCTTCTCAGCGTCGGCCTTGGAAATGCCTTCCTTGACCTTTGCGGGGGCTCCCTCGACGAGATCCTTGGCTTCCTTGAGTCCCAAGCCGGTCGCGGCCCGAACCACCTTGATCACGCCGATCTTGCCGTCGGCAGGGAAGCTCTCGAGGATGACGTCGAACTCGGTCTTCTCGGCGGCGGCCTCCGCAGCGCCGGCCCCGCCCGCACCACCGGCCCCCGGTGCCGCCATCATGACCGCGCCGCCCGCGGCGGGCTTGATCCCGTGGACCTCGTCGAGGTAGTCGGACAGTTCCTTCGCGGCCTTCAGCGTGAGAGCGACGATCCGGTCACCGAGCTCCTTGGTTTCCTTGGAGAACTCACGCGTTGCTTCAGCGGTCGACATACCCGGCGATCCTTTCCCTACGAAAAGTCGCGGAGGAGGGCTCCGGCGACGGTGGTGGTTACACGTGATTGGTCGAGGCCGGCGGCCACTCGTCGGCCCCGGCCGTGGTCAGTATGGCTCGCTTGACGCTACTGTTCGGTCTCCCGCCCAGAGCCGTGAAGCGGGACCGGGGTTCACCCTGGCGTCCGCGAGAGCCCGACGCGGGAAACCCTAAATCGTACCTCGCTTGGATTCGAAAGGAAGCCCCTCTGTAGAGTGGTTTTGGTTCGTGCTCTTGAGCCCGGCTCGGCGATACCCTGGATTTCATTCGCCCGCAGCCGGCGCCTTCTCCAAGTCCTCCATCCGCGATTTGATCTGTCCGGCAAGGAGCCCCCCCGCCGAGACGACCTGCCCGGCCAGCAGGCCTCCCAGAGAGGAGATCTGTCCGGAGAGGATCGAGAGTTGTTCGGCGCGGCTCGGCCACTTGGCAACCGTCTTGATGTCGGCTGCCCCGAGTCTAACGCCATCGAGCGCTCCTCCGCGAAGCTCGAACCCCTGGTAGTCGGCGACGCCCGATACCCGGTCGAGTTCCTTCGCCAGATCGACCACATCCTCGCCACCCCACGCGATGGCCAGCATCCCCTCGGTCTGTTCAAACGCCGGGGCAAGCACGGTGCCCGACGTCGCGCGCCGCGCGAGGCTGTTTTTGACCAACTGAAGGTGAATCCGCTTCTTCCTCAACGTCTGCCGCAGGGTGGTCGTTTTCTGTGCGTCGAGTTTGCCAAGGCTCACGACGACCAATTCGTTCACATCCCGAAGGCGGTGCTTCAGGTCGTCGATCAACATCTTCTTGACGAGCTTGCTCATGAGAACTCACCCAGGGAGTCAGTGCCGGGAAGGCTGGCGCGAAATTGCGAGTCGGTAGGACGGTGATCGCGGGGAAGCCGACTGGCGCCCACCCGCAGCGACCGGACGGCGAGCATCAGGCGGCGACCATCACCCCGGGGGTCATGGTGGCACAGATCGAGATGCTCTTGACGAATTGGCCGCGGACACTGGCCGGCTGCATCGCCAGGACGAAGTCGATGAAGGCGCGGATGTTGTCGGCCAGCTTGGACGAATCGAAGCTCGCCTTGCCGACGACGGCGTGGACGATCCCGGTCGGGTCGTTGCGGAACTCGACCTTGCCCGCCTTGTACTCCTTCACCGTTTTCGAGATGTCGGCGGTGACGGTGCCGGCACGCGGGCTGGGCATCAGCCCCCGCGGGCCGAGCACCTTACCGAGCGGCCCGACCAAGCCCATCATGTCGGGGGCTGCGATGCAGACGTCGAAGTCGGTCCATCCTTCCTTGATCTTCTTGGCGAGGTCGTCGGCACCGACCTCCTCCGCCCCTGCGGCGCGGGCATCGTCGGCAAGTCCACCCTTGGCGAATACGACCACGCGTTTCGACTTGCCGATGCCGTGAGGCAGCACCAGCGATCCGCGGATGATCTGGTCGGCCTGCTTCGGGTCGATCCCGAGACGCATGTGGATCTCGACGGTCTGGTCGAACTTCGTGGGCGGAAAGCTCTTCAGCACCGCGACCGCTTCGGGAATCGGCAGTGCGGTTTCGGCCTGGGGTTTCTTCGCGAGCATGGCCCGCATTCGCTTCGACAGGGGCACGGCTGGGGTCCTCGGACGGAATCGGCGGATGGGGTGAAAGGTACGAGACGGACGGACGTGACGGGCCGGGAAGGATCAACCCTCGACGGTGATCCCCATGCTGCGGGCGGTGCCCTCGATCATGCGACGGGCATGATTGCCGTCGCGCGAATTGAGATCGTTGGTCTTGAGGCGCACGATTTCGTCGATCTGGGCGCGAGTGACCTTGCCGACCTTGTCCTTGTTGGGCACGCCCGATCCCTTCGCCAGGCCCGCCGCCTTCTTGAGCAGCGCGGCTGCCGGAGGGCTCTTGGTGTAGAACTCGAAGGATCGGTCGTTGTACACGGTGACGACGACGGGGATCGCCATGCCGGCGGCTTCGCGGGTCCGGTCGTTGAATTGCTGGACGAACTGCCCGAGGTTGATGCCGTACCGGCCCAGCGAGGTGCCGACCGGCGGTGCCGGAGTCGCCTGCCCGCCGGGGATCTGGAATTTCGCCTGACCGACCACCTGCTTCGCCATGATCCTGCCTCGGAAGAAGTTTCCTGCCCGCGCCCAACCGTCCCGCCCATTTCACCGCTCCCGGGGGCGCTGCCGGCGGGGGCGATCGTCGTGTCTCCAATCACCGGCACGGGGACCATCGGGCCCCTGACGGGTGTGGTGATGATTCAGACGTTTTCGATCTGCCAGTACTCGATGTCCACGGGTGTCGAGCGACCGAAGATGCTCAGCATCACGGTCACGCGACCATTCGCCTCGTCGATCTGCTCGACCTCGCCTTCGAAGTTCTCGAACGTCCCTTCGGTGATCTTCACCCGGTCGCCCTTCTTGAAGGTGATCCGCAACCTGGGTGTTTCGTCCGTCTTGACCTCGGTCTTGTTGAGCAGTTTGGCAACGTCCTGAGGCAACATCGGGCTCGGACGCCCGGCCGAGCCGGTGAAGTCACCGATGCCCCCGGTCTCGCGGACGAGATACCAGGTCTCGTCGTTGAGCGCCATGTTGACGAGGATGTAGCCCGGATAGAGCTTCCGCGAGACGACCTTCTTCTTGCCCCCCTTGAATTCGGTGACCTGCTCTTTCGGCACGATGACGTCGCCGAAAAACCGATCAAGCCCCTGCATCCGCACCCGCCTCAGCAGGGCATCACGGATCGAGTCCTCGCGGTTGCTCTGCACCTTGAGGATGTACCAATGCTTGTCGGGCGCGGCAGCCGCGTCGTCGCCACTGTCGTCGGTGACCGGCGCCGCATCCTCGGCCCCGGCGAACGGATCGGCGATTTCCGCCGGGCCGTCGTCGTCATCGGGTTGGTCGGCCCGCAGGGAATCGTGCAGACCGCTCCGCTGGGAAGAGCCAGTGGAGTCGGCCAGGCGGTCGTTGTCGGCGTTGTCGTCGTCGTTCATGGGCGGGACGGTTGAAGGGGTGCGGGGCTGGCGGCGCCTGGTCGCGGGGAGAGCAGCGCTCCCCCTCGGACACAGCGTCAGCCGACCCCCTCTTGGAGGAAACGGAGGAGCAGGCGCCAGAAAAGGTCATAGAGGAACAGGATCGCGGTCAGCGCGAAAATCATGAAGATGATCACGACCGAACTGCGGACGACCTCGCCGGTGGACGGCCAGGATACCTTCGCCATTTCGCCTTCGACGGCGATGAGGAATTCAGCGAACCGGGGCACGTTCACCATCCGAAACGCCAGCCAACTGCCGATCGCCAGCAGAGCCAGCGGGATGAGGATCCGCACCAACCCGTAATCGGCGCCGCCATCGGCCCCGAGAGCTCCGGACGCGGATCCGAGAGACACCGTGCCGCCATACCACGCCGACAAGGCCTGAGACAGCCGGAACGCGGCAAGAAGGAGGATCGCCACGAGCGCCCCGAAGGTCGCCCGGCGGGCAATCCGCCCCTGATGGGGCTTGTACCGTGCGGCGGAGAGCATCTCCCTCCACACGGCACCCCCCGACGACGCACTTTCCTGGATGCCTGCCATGTCGTGCTCACTCCGCGGGGCGATCCATCGCGATCCGCACCCATCGATCGCCAGCCGAACACACGCCGCCACGATCTCAACACATTGCCGCCGCGAATCAACCGGCAGCTTCCCGGACGCCGCGCGGAGGGGAACCGGCGGCCCAACCGTCGTCCGTCCAGGTCTGGCCGCCACCCCGTACCGGGCCGGCACGGAGGCACTGCGGCCGCAGTGCCGGCCGGAGCCGGTGGCAGCAGGGGCGGCGGGGATCGAACTCGCAACCTCTGGTTTTGGAGACCAGCGCTCTGCCAGTTGAGCTACGCCCCTGTGGCCCGGACCCCGCGCGGCGCCGGGAAACCCGACGCGCCGCGCGGGACGGAATCGTCAGTCAAGGATCTTGGTGACGACACCCGAACCGACGGTCTTGCCACCTTCGCGGATCGCGAAGCGCACCCCGTCGTCCATGGCGATCGGCACCATCAATTCCACCTCCATCTTGACGTTGTCGCCCGGCGACACCATCTCGACACCGCCCAGGGGCTTCGTCGTACCCGTCACGTCGGTGGTGCGGAAGTAGAACTGCGGCCGGTAGTTGGCGAAGAACGGCGTGTGTCGCCCCCCTTCCTCCTTCGACAGCACGTACACCTCGCACTCGAACTTCTTGTGGGGCTTGATCGAGCCCGGCTTGGCGAGCACCTGACCGCGCTCGATACCGTCGCGGGTCACGCCACGCAGCAGGCAGCCGACGTTGTCGCCGGCCTGTCCGCTGTCGAGCACCTTCTTGAACATCTCGACGCCCGTGACCGTGGTCTTCTCCGACTTGTCCTTGAGACCCACGATCTCGACTTCGTCGCCGACCTTCACCAGACCACGCTCGATACGCCCCGTGGCGACCGTGCCGCGACCTTCGATCGAGAACACGTCTTCGATCGCCATCAGGAACGGCTTGTCGAGCTCCCGAGTCGGCTCGGGAATATAGCTGTCGACGGCATCGAGCAGGTCGCCGATGCACTTGTTCTTGGCCGCATCCGTCGGGTTGTCGTAGGCCGGCTTGCCGGCACCGCGGATGATCGGGATGTCGTCGCCCGGGAACCCGTACTTGGTGAGCAGCTCGCGGATTTCCATCTCCACCAGATCGAGCAGCTCCGGATCGTCGACGAGGTCGACCTTGTTGAGGAACACGACCAGCGCCGGCACGCCGACCTGTCGAGCGAGGAGGATGTGCTCGCGGGTCTGAGGCATCGGGCCGTCGGCCGCGCTGACGACGAGGATCGCGCCGTCCATCTGGGCAGCGCCCGTGATCATGTTCTTGATGAAGTCGGCGTGCCCGGGGCAATCGATGTGGGCATAGTGCCGTTTGGCGGTCTCGTATTCGACGTGGCTGACCGCGATCGTCACGGTCTTCGTCTCGTCGCGGACGGTTCCACCCTTGGCGATGTCGGCGTAGCTCTTGGCGATGGCGAGATTCTTGGCGGCCTGCACCGCCACCAGCGCTCCAGTGAGCGTGGTCTTGCCATGGTCGATGTGCCCGATCGTGCCGACATTGACGTGGGGCTTGCTCCGCGTGAACGTGTCCTTAGCCATGCTTCTCCTCGGCGTTCCTCTCTGATGGTGCCTGTTCGACCGTCACCGGCGTTCCGGGGCTTCGGTCACCTGATCGCTGGTCCCGACCGACCGGAAACGCCCGGTCGCGACGGAGCCGATATCGTCACCGACTGTTTTGTGTGCCGTTCCCCGCGCCGGTGCGACCACCGCGGGGCTCTCGAACCGTGCTCGACGAAAATGGTGCGGCTGTCATGGGCGGCCGGCGACCGAACACCCACTTCCCGCGAAGCTGCTGATGGGACTTGAACCCATGACCTCGTCCTTACCAAGGACGCGCTCTACCAACTGAGCTACAGCAGCAGATGTCATGGATTGGTGGGTCGAACGGCGCCCGCGTGTCCAGGCCCATCCTCCGCCCCGATTGGCTACGACGTGATCTCCTTCGAAGTGACTTGCCGTTGCCGCCGTTTCGTGTGTCCGGTTCGATTCGTCCGTCGGTGCCACGTTCCGAGCGGTCGGTTTCACGGGCCGTGATGGCTTGGATCCACGCCGCATCTCGGAGGCACCCGACAGGCCCCGTCGGGCCTGAAGCGGGTGAAGGGAATCGAACCCTCGTCTTTAGCTTGGAAGGCTATTGCTCTACCATTGAGCTACACCCGCACTGCAAAACCACCGCCGATCGCCCGTCTTGAAAACCCGATCCGACCAGCGGAGGAACCGACTGGGGAGTGCAGGATTCGAACCTGCGAAGGAATAATCCATCAGATTTACAGTCTGACCCCTTTGACCGCTCGGGAAACTCCCCGCACTCTCGCGCGGGAGGCGACAGATCGACCTGCGGATTCGGTGTTCACCCGCAGTCGTCGTCTCGCCATCCACCTCTGTTTCGCCCGTTTCGTCGCCTGATGATGGCACCGCGAATCCTGACCCGGCGACTCCGCCACGGCTCCGGAACCGGCGCGCATCACCGGCCCAACGACCCGCTTTCCGGTCCACCTCCGACGTACCTCACATGATCGCCATCCGACCGCCCCGCGGCCGGCCGCCGACTCGGCACCGCTGTGGTGATCGAGGCTCGTCGGAATCCCCCGCGCCGGCGGGTGACCACGGACCGGGTTGAACGGCACGCAGTGAGCTAGCGGCGGGAGTTGAACCCGCAACCTGCTGATTACAAATCAGCTGCTCTGCCAATTGAGCTACGCTAGCGACCCCGGGCGCCGCTGGAATCAGCCGTACCGCGGAAACCCAGCAGTTTACGGATTCGGTGTCCTCATGCAAGGCGGGCGGTGGCCGATCACGGTCCCGTGAGGTCCACCTGTCGTGGGGGTGCCCGTGGCGACGCTCACGGGCGGGGATCGGCTATTTCGTCCGTGCCCACCGCGACGATCGAGAAGTCGTCGGCAAAATCGTCACGACCGGTAACCTCCGTGATCGCGGCGCGGAGCGTGTCGAGTCTCCGTTCGGGGGGGGTGGTGGGGCTGGTCATGACGTCGAGGAACGACGCGAACCCCCACATCGAGCCGTCAGGGCGGCTGACCTCGAACGCCCCGTCGCTGTACAGGTAGAGATGGGACCCGGGATCGACGGAGATTTCCCGCGATTGGAACTCCAGTCCGTCGACTGCGCCGATCAGGGGTCCGTCGGAGTCGAGGAGCACGTGGACCGGGGGCGACGCCCCGCGCCATGGTGGGATCAGCAGTGCCGGGGGATGGCCCCCTCCTGACCACCTGAGCCGTCCGGCAGCCGAGTCAAGGATCCCGTACCAGATCGTGAAGAACATGTCGTTCTGCCGGTCCATCGGAAATGCCCGGTTGAGGGCGGCGAGCACCGTGCCGGGGTCGAGGAAATCGGTGTGCGGAAGGGCTTCCGTCCGCAGCGTCGTGAGGACCGAAACGCTCAGCAGGGCGGCCCCGACGCCGTGACCACAGACGTCGAGGAGATACACGGCGGTCCGGTGGTCGTCGATGAGGTGGAAGCCGAAGGCATCGCCGCCGAGCTCCGCCGACGGCACGAAGCGCCAGTCGACCGTCGCACCGCCGAGCCGTTGCGGTGGCGGCAGCAGCGAGCGGACGTACCGCGCGGCACTCGCGAGATCCTCGGCGAGGGCCTCACGGCTGGCGCGGAGCGCCTCGAAAGCCTGGTTCCGTTCGAGCAGCGCGATGTAGCCGCGCGAGTGGTGGCGGACGCGGGCGAGGAGTTCGAGCCGATCGGGGAGCTTGACGATGTAGTCGTTGGCGCCGAGTTGGAAGGCCTCGGCCTTCACCGCTGCCTCCTCCTTGGTCGACAGCACGATGATCGGCACGTCGGCGAAGCGGCCGTCGGCACGGAACCGACGGACCAGCTCCAGTCCGTCGATGCCGGGCATCACCAGGTCGAGGAGGATCACCGTCGGCCCGACGTCGGCGGCCATGGCCAGGGCGACGGAGGAGTCGCGGCAATAGTGGTAGCCCAGGTCGTCCTCGGCGACGAGCATGCGCCGCACCGCTTCACCGATGATCGGCTGGTCGTCGACGAGGAGGATGCACGGCCGACGTGGATCGGTGGCGGTCGGGGGCACGGTCGCTGGCGATCCTGTGGGCATCGGGCGACGGGCCGGGCCCCGGTTCGCCTCCGTGACCGCAGTGTAGCCTTCCCCGGGGGCGGGCCGGCCCGAACCGGGCGGACGTCGAGGCGCCAGGCGACTGCGGCGGGAGATCGCCCCAGCCCCACGCGCTTCGCCGCAGGGCGACGACATCCGGCCCGGTCGGCCGGTATCATCGCCCCTGACCCGGCCGTCGATCCGGCGGCGGGGCGCGCCGCCAGCGAGGACCACGATGCCCGACCGCCCGTCGCCCCGCCGTCCTCCGGCGCGCCGAGATTCCACGGCCGCCCCTCCGGCTGCCGGACCCGACATCGAAGGATTGGGGGTCTTCTATCTCGGCCGATCGGTCGATCCCGACAGCGGCCGGCCGGGAGAGCCGCTCCTCGTCGACGCCCGGCGGTTCACGACCCATGCGGTCTGCGTCGGGATGACCGGCAGCGGCAAGACCGGGTTGCTCGTCGGGCTCCTCGAAGAGGCGGCGATCGACGGCATCCCGGCGATCGTCGTCGATCCGAAGGGTGATCTGGCCAACCTTCTCCTCACCTTTCCCGACCTCTCCCCCGAGTCGTTCCGGCCGTGGCTGGAGGAGGAGGCGGCGCGGCGCGACGGGATCACGCTCGACGAGCTCGCCGCCCGGACGGCGCGGGCCTGGCGCGAGGGATTGGAAGCGAGCGGCCAGTCGGCCGAGCGCATCGGGAGGCTTCGTGCCACCGTCGACATGGCGGTGTACACCCCCGGCAGCCGTGCCGGCCGACCGCTCGCGATGCTCCAGAGCCTCGACCCGCCGGCCGATGGCGACGATCCCGAGGTCCGCCACGAACGGATCGATTCGCTCGTCGCCGGGCTGCTGGCGTTGGCGGGGATCGACGGCGAGCCGGGGCGGAGCCGCGAGCACGTGCTCCTCGCCGCCATCATCGACACGCTGTGGCGGGCCGGCCAACGCGTCGACTTCGCGACGCTGATCCGTGCGATCCCAGCGCCGCCGCTGGAACGCGTCGGGTTCCTCGACCTGGAAAACTTCTTCCCCGCCGGCGATCGCTACCAGCTCGCCGCCCGGCTCAACACCGTCGCGGCCGCGCCCGGGTTCGAGGCCTGGCTGCAGGGGGAGCCGCTCGACGTCGGCCGGCTGTTGTGGACGGAGGGGGGGCGTCCGCGGGTGAGCGTGATCTCGATCGCCCACCTCTCCGACGCCCAGCGGATGGCGTTCGTCACGCTCCTCGCCGGCCAGGTGGTCGGTTGGATGCGGTCCCAGGGGGGCACGTCGTCGCTCAAGGCGCTGTTCCTCATGGACGAGGTCTTCGGCTACCTGCCGCCGACCGCCAACCCGCCGAGCAAGACGCCGCTGCTGACGCTGCTCAAGCAGGCCCGCGCGTTCGGCCTCGGCGTCGTCCTCGCCACGCAGAACCCCGTCGACCTCGACTACAAGGGGCTCTCCAACGCCGGCACCTGGTTCCTTGGCCGTCTCCAGACCGCCCGCGACAAGGCGCGGGTCCTCGACGGCCTCGAAGGGGCGGCGAGCTCGGCTGGGGCGGGATTCGACCGCGCCCACGTCGACCGCGTCCTCTCCGGGCTTGGTCAGCGGATGTTCCTCATGCACACCGTGCACGCCGATGCGGAGACGGTGTTCCAGACGCGCTGGACGCTGTCTTTCCTCCGCGGTCCGCTGCTCCGCGACGAGATCCGCCGGCTCACCGCCACCGCCCCCGGCGCGGCGCCGGCCGGCCGTCCCGCCGAGCCGCTCCGCGCCGAACGCGACGAACCGTCCAGCGGCCGGTTCGGTGGCGATCGCCCTCTCCTGCCCCCCGGGGTGCGTGAGGTGTTTCTGGCGCCCGAACCCGGAGTGGCCGGTCCGGTTCGCTACCGTCCGAGCATCCTCGGCCGCGCGCGGGTCCGCCATGCCAAGGCCGCGGCGCGGATCGACGTCGACCGCGAGGTGATCTGCATCGCCCCCGCCGGCGACCAGCTCGGCGAGTCGGCCTGGGACGCAGGCGAGATCCTCGCCGAGCCCCCCGAGATCGAGATGGCGCCACGCCCCGGCTTCTTCGCGCCGTTGCCGCCGTCGCTCGCCGGCCCCAAGGGCTACACCCTCCTCGCCACCGCGCTCAAGGGGCACCTGGCGCGGACGAGCAAGCTGACCGTCTGGCGGGCCCCGGCCCTCGACGCGATCTCGCGGCCGGGGGAGAGCGAGGCCGCGTTCCGCGTCCGCATCGCCCAGCAGGCGCGCGAATGGCGCGACGCCGAGCTGGAGCGGGTCCGCGACCGATACGCAACGCGGCTCGCCACGCTCGACGACCGGATCGTCAGGGCGCGGCAGAAAGTGGAACGGGAGAAGGCCGAGGTCCGCAATTCATCGCTCCAGACATATGTCTCGATCGGCAGCGCCGTCCTGTCGGCGGTCCTCGGGCGGAAGGTGGCCAGCTCCACCACGGTGGGTCGGGCGGCCACGTCGATGCGCTCCGCCAGCCGCACCGCCCGGCAGCAGGCCGACGTGGTCCACGCCGAGGAGAGCCTCGGCACCCTCGAGGAGCGGCGGCGGACGCTCGCCGACGAGATCGACCTGGCCCTGGCGACCGTGCGGGCCGAGGCCAATCCGGAGCGGATGGCGCTGGAGCCGATCGAGATTCCGCCGCGGAAGACCGACATCGCCGTCGAGGAGGTCGTCCTCGCCTGGGTGCCGGCCGCCGAGGGGACGACGCGGCAGCGGGTTCCCGCCCCCTGGTGAGCGATGGCAGCGCCGCACCCCATCCCGGCCGAGCGTGACATCGTCCTGGTCGCGTGCCCGGACGAAGTCGGACTCGTCCATCGGATCACCGGCGTCCTCCGCGCCCGCGGTTGCAACATCGAGAGCAATCAGGAGTTCGTCGACGCGGCGACGGGGCACTTTTTCTTCCGCGCCGAGGTCACGTCGGCCGGGGATGCGCCGGGCGCCGCGGTGGGCCTGACCGAGGGACTCTCGGCAGTTCTGCCAACGGGGGCGGAGGTCCGCGTCACGCGCGCAGGGATCAGGCCGATCGTCGTGCTGGCCAGCCTCGAGCCCCATTGTCTCGGTGAGTTGCTCCTCCTGGCCGACAGCGGCGACTTGCCCTGCGTGATCCGCGCGGTGGTGAGCAATCACGACCGGCTCCGCCGGCTCGTCGAGCGCTTCGGCGTGCCCTTCCACCACCTGCCCGCCCCCGCCGCCAACGCCGACACCGCCGCGCGGCTGGCCCACGAGGAGGCGATCGAGCGGGTGATCGCCCCCCACGAGCCCGACTCCCTCGTCCTCGCCCGCTACATGCGGGTGCTCTCGGAGGGGTTCGTGGCCCGCCACGCCGGGCGGACGATCAACATCCACCACTCGTTCCTGCCAGCGTTCGTCGGGGCGGCACCGCACCGCCAGGCGTTCGCGCGCGGCGTGAAGCTGATCGGCGCGACGGCCCACTTCGTGACCGGGGACCTCGACGAGGGGCCGATCATCGCCCAGGACGTGACCCCCGTCGATCACGGTTTCACCCCGGAGAGGATGGCCAGGGCGGGGCGCGACGTCGAGAAACTCGTCCTCGCCCGTGCCGTGCGCCTGGTGCTCGAGGAACGGGTCTTCGTCCACGGCCGGCGGACGATCGTGTTCGCCTGAGGCCACGGGTCAGTCGTCGAGGTCGAGATCCTCGACGTGCCCCTCCTGGAAGACGGCATTCTCGGCACGCTCATGGTCGTGGAGCGCCGCGGCGAAGGCCGCGAAGTCCGCCGCTCCCTCCGTCCAGGTTCCGGCTTTTCCGGCGGCCAACCGGGCGACGAGGGCATCGAGCCTGCCGAGGAGGCCGGGGTGCTGGCGGAGCACGCCGCCCGCGGCAGCGGCGAGGCGCGGCAGCCGGGCCACCGACTCCTCGAGCAGGCCCCCTTCCTCCTCGCGCGCGAAGTGGGTGGCCAGATGGCGGCGCAGCTCGGCCAGCTCGGCCACAGTGGCGGCGATCACGGCCGGCGTCGGAGCGGCGCTGGCGGTGAACCTGGTCCGCAGGTCGGTGAGCCGGCGGAACAACTCGTTGTGTTCCGCCATCACGTGGTTGACGAGTGTCGGGTCGGTGCGATCGAGCATGGTCGTCGGCCCTCCGGGGAGAAGGGCCCGGCGCGTCGTCGTCCGCCGCATCCGCCCCGTGGCAACGGTAGGCTGGAGGGAGAGGTGACGGCGTGGACGACGTGCCCCGCGGTGGCGGGTGGCGGACAGTTGGCAGCGGCGGGGAATCGACGGAGCAGGCGGCACCCCCGGCTGCACCGGCCGGGGCGGCGCCGCGCACGGTGATCGAGGCCCGCGCGATCCTCGTCGGGAGCGGCCTCGACATCACCGCCCTCGGGGCGACCGAACGGACCGGCGGTGCGCCATTGGTCCTCGAACTGGTCGGCAGCCTCACCGGGACCGCGCTGCCGGGCGGGGGGCGCGGAGTGGCCGTGCTCTACCGCTCCGGGGCGGCGGTGTTCTTCGACGTCACTGCCGCTGGAATCGCCGAGGCGCTGCGCCAGATCGCCCCCCGGGTCCGGCAGCCGCTGGCCGAAGCGGAGCGCGACACGGAGGTCCTCGAGATCGCGGTCGATCCGGCCGGCCGCGAACTGATCGAGGGGAACACGCTGCTCCTCGCCGACGTGACGATGGAGAAGCTGCAGATCGTCGCCGACATCCTCGCCAAGAGCGTGTCGCTGGCCCACCATGAGCGTGCCGTCGAGCGGCAGTTCGAACGCGTCGAGCCGTTCGCCGCCGACCTCGGCCGCAGCGGCCGGGGGGGGCGCGAGTTGCTCCGTCAGATCGGCAGCACGCTGTTGGCCGAGCACCAGGTCGTCGCCGGGGCCCGCGTCGACGACACCCCCGAGCTCCTCTGGGACCACCCCGAGCTGGAGCGCCTCTGGGGGCGGCTCCGCGACGAGTTCGAGATCCGCGAACGGTCCCGCGCCCTCCACGACAAGCTGGCGCTGATTTCGCGGACCGCCGAGACCGCCCTCGACCTCCTCCACAACACGCGCAGCCTGCGCCTGGAGTGGGCCGTCGTCGGCCTGATCGTCTGCGAGATCCTCCTCACGCTGCTCCAGTGGGGGTTGGGGGTGGCGGGCCACGGCGGCTGACGGCCGACCTTCGTTCCGCCCCCACCGTGCGCCGGGGTATAACCACGCCCGTCGGCCGCTGCGGTCGGCACGTCCCGCCCTGCAACACGGGGATCGCCATGCCCGCCGCCTGCCCTCTGTCGTCCTGCCGCTTCGCGCTTGTGGTGGCCCTGCTGTCGGCCGCCAGCGCCGCCGGCCAGCAGGTCGCCGTCGAGGAATTCCGTCTCGACAACGGGATGGAATTCCTCCTCGTGCCCCGGACCGACCAGCCCAACGTCGTCAGCGCCGGGTGGGTGGCCAAGGTGGGGAGCGTCAACGAGCGCCCCGGGATCACCGGGATCAGCCACTTCTTCGAACACATGATGTTCAAGGGCACCGACACGATCGGGACCCGCGACGCGAAGCGCGACGCCGACTACCGGCGGCGCCAGCAAGAGCTCCGCGACCAGATCAATTCCCTCGTCTGGGCCGGGCAGTACGAGCGTTTCCTGCGCGGCGAGATCGGCGACCCGTGGGATCCGGCCAACGACACGCAGGAGCTGCGCCTGCTCCGTGGCAAGCTCGACGGCCTGATCAAGGCGCAGCAGGGGCGAGGCGACGACGGCGTCGAAGCGGCGACGATCGTCAAGGACGAGTTCGACCAGGTCTACACCAAGGCCGGTGGCAGCGGGATGAACGCCTTCACCAGCCACGACCTGACCTGCTACTTCATCACCGTTCCCTCCAACAAGCTCGAGCTGTGGGCGTGGATGGAGAGCGACCGGCTCCACGACAGCGTGTTCCGCGAGTTCTACTCGGAGCGCGACGTCGTCCACGAAGAACGTCGGCTGCGCACCGACAGCACCCCGACGGGGCGCTTCGAGGAGCAGTTCGACAGCATGTTCTGGGCGTCATGCGGCTATTCGTGGCCGGTGATCGGCTGGCCCAGCGACCTCAACAGCTACACCTTCGAGCAGGCCCTCGACTACTGGAACGTCTACTACCGGCCGGGCAACCTCGTCGGCGTGGTGGTCGGCGATTTCGATCCGGCCCAGGCCAAGGAATTCATCCGGCGCTATTTCTCGCGTCTCGACCCGGGCACACGGAAGCCGCCGCCGGTGGTCACGCTCGAGGTCGAGCAGCTCGCCGAGCAGCGGATGAACGCCAGCGGCGACTTTCCCCCGGCCGTCGAGATCCGCTACCACACCGTCCCCGCCGGGCACGCCGACAGCTACCCGCTCGACATGCTCGCCGAGATCCTCAACGAGCGGACCGGTCGGCTGTACACCGGCCTCGTCGAGGGGCGCGCGATCGCAGCGGGCGCCGGCGCGAGCTCCGACACGCGGAAATACGCTGGCCTGTTCGCCTTCGAGGCCCAGGCCCGCGGCGACGCCACCCCCGAGCAGCTCGAGGCGGCGTGGGAGGAGGAGCTCGCGCGGCTCCAGGCCGACGAGGTCCCCGAGCGCGAGCTGCGCAAGGTGAAGAACCGCGTCGCGGCGGGCAACTACCGGCGCCTCGAGAACAACATGTCGCTGCTCGTGCAGTTGGCGTTCGCCGAGGCCACGCTCGACTGGCGCGAGATCAACGACGGCCCGCGGAAATACGAGGCCGTCACGGCGGCCGACATCCGCCGCGTCGCCACCACCTATTTCAAGCCGACCAATCGCAGCGTCGCGATCTACCGCCGGCAGGCGGGGCAGTGACTCCCGCCCCGCGCCGTCGCGCCCTGATTTCCGTCCACGCCCACCGAGGTGCCCATCCGATGCCCGACCGCTGTCGCCGTGCCGCTCTCGGCCTGCTTGCCTGCCTCCCGTCGCTCACGCTGTTCCCGCTTTCCGCCGAGGCCTGGCAGCCGGCCACGGCGCTCCCCGCCCGGCCGGAGGAGATCGAGTTTTCGCCGCTGGAATTCAAGCCCCCCGAGGCGGCGCGGTTCCGCCGGACGCTCCCCGATGGCACCGTCGTCTACGTGGCGCCGTCGCATGAGTTTCCGCTCGTCACACTGTCGATCACGTTCAAGGGAGGGGCGTCGCTCGACCCTGCCGACGTTCCCGGCCTGGTGGCGTCGGCGGCGCGGCTGGTGCGCGAGGGGGGCACCACCACGCGGAAGCCGGCCGAGATCGACGAGGCGCTCGATTTCCTCGCTACCGAAATCGGAGTCGGCAGCGGCGACGCCTTCACCACCGCGACGATGAACTGCCTGGCGAACACGCTCGACGAGAGCCTCGGCCTGTTCGTCGACATGCTGCGGAATCCCGGATTCGACGCCGCCCGGCTCGAGACGTCCAAGGCGCGGCAGATCGCGGCGCTCAAGCAGCGCAACGACGACGCCTCGTCGATCGTCGGCCGCGAGTGGCGGCGGCTCCTGTGGGGGCCCGACCACTTCGAGGCACGCGAGCCGACGGCAGCGAGCGTCGCGGCGACGACGCGCGAGCGGATGGCCGACGTCCACCGGCGGATCTTCCATCCCGGCAACATGATCGTGTCGGCGACGGGCGACTTCGACGAGCAGGAATTGCTCGCGCGTCTCGCCAAGGCGTTCGCGGGCTGGCAGAAGGGGCCGGCGGTGCCCGACCCGGTGGCGCCGACGGCACAGCTCGTGCCGGGGGTGTACCACGTGCCCAAGGACATCCCCCAGGGCAAGGTCGTGATCGGGATGCGGTCGATCGCGCGCGACGACCCCGACGCGATCCCGCTGGCGATCCTCAACGACATCCTCGGCGGCAGCGGCTTTACCAGCCGGATCATGCAGCAGGTGCGCAGCAACGAGGGGCTGGCCTATTCGGCGGCCTCGGCGGTCGCGCCGAAGGTCTACTACCCCGGGCAATTCCAGGCCCGGTTCGAGAGCAAGAATCCCACCGTGGCGCTGGCCACGAAGATCGTCATGGACCTCATCGGGCAGGTCCGCGAGGAGCCGGTCACCTACGAGGAGCTGGAGACTGCCAAGCTCGCCGCCATCGAGACCTTTCCGCGGCAGTTCGAGAGCAAACCGGCGATGCTCCGGCTGTTCGTCAACGACGAGTGGACGAAGCGTCCGCCGGGCTATTGGCAGTCGTACCGCGACAAGGTCAGCGCCGTGACCCGCGAGGACCTCCAGCGCGTGGCCCGCAAACACCTCGATCCGGAGAAGATGGCGATCCTCGTGGTCGGTGATTGGGACGCGATCGCCGGCGGCGATCTCCAGCGGCGGGCGACGATGAAGGACTTTTTCGGGGGCCGGGTGACCCATCTCCCGCTCCGCGACCCGCTGTCGCTCGAGCCGTTGCCCGAGGGGGGTGAAACGCCGAAGTGATCCGCGCCCGCGCCGGGGCGATTCCCGGCGCGGCGGCGAAACCGGCACGCGACTCGGCCGTTCAACATGGGGTTTGGGAGGTCGTGATGGTCGGCACCGGTGGCTGGTCGAATCGGGAATTCTGGCGGCACGCCGCCCTGCTCGTCACCGCACTTGTCGCCGCGACGGAGGCCGGCGCCGGAGGCGCCCTTGCCGAGGAAAAGCCGGCCGGCGCGGTGGCGCTCGGCGGCCGCTGGTTTCTCCGCCCCGGTGCCGGGCCCGACGGGAAACCGCTGTATCTGTACCGCGACCACGTCGGCGGCGTGGAGCGCTACGTCGACCTGTTCAGCTACCACATGCGCGACTCCAACGGCGACGAGACCGACGAGGTCCAGGTGGGCCACGAGCCGGGATTCATCGTCATCAACAGTCAGGGTTACCCCAACCACCCCACGGCGATCTTCCCCAACAGCGGCAATCCCAACCGGATCGCCGTCCAAGACTTCACGTTCCGTCTGCCGCTCGAGCCACGGATCGCCCCCGAAATCACCCGGCTGCCGATGGGGCCGATCGGCCTGGCGCTCAATGGCGTGGTGTTTTTCAATCCGTTCGAGCAGGGGGGGATGAACGCCGTCGAGGGCTATTCCGAGGTCTGGCTCGACGCCTGCTGCGGCCATCCCCAGCAGACCGGCGTGTACCACTACCACAAGTATCCGTCGTGCGTGAAAAGCCCGTTCGCCGACGACGGCACTCGGCATTCGCCGATCATCGGCTTCGCCTTCGACGGCTTCCCCGTGTACGGCCCGTACGAGTCGGCCGGCGTGATGGCCCGCGATCTCGACGCCACGTCGGGCGCGCCACTCGACGTGTGTAACGGGCATGCCGACTCGGCGCGCGGCTACCACTACCACGTCACCCCGGGGCGCTTTCCGTACATCCTCGGCGGCTACCGGGGCGTGCCCGAGCCGTCGAACAACCGCGGCATGCGGCGCGCCGGTAGCGGGGCGATCGTGGACAACGCCAGTGGCTCGAGCCGTCTCGAGGCGACCGTCGCCGAGGTCGTGCCGGGCTCGGTGGCGCGCGGCGGCCGGCGGACGGTGACGATCCGGCTCGACCCGACGGCGGCACAGCGCGGGCCGATCCCCGAAGGCAAGCCGGAGTGGGTCCAGTTCGGGCCGTTCGAGGCGGTCGACATCGCGCGCGACGGCGACACCGTGACGGTCGTGCTCGACGTCGGGGCCGACGCTCCGCTCGGCGTGCTCCTCGACTGCCACGTCGAGTTTCCGACCGCTGCTTCGGGCCGCGGACGGCGGGTCCTCAAACGCAACGACGCGCTGCGGATCGTGGAATGACCGGGAGCGCCGTCGCCGCAATCGCACACTCCGTGGGAGTCCCCGCCATGCACCGTGACAATCTGGCCCGCGTGGCGGGGGCGTTCCTCGCGATCGGTGCAGTCTCGAGAGCCGCCGCCGAGGATTGGCCGCGCTTCCGTGGGCCCGACGGCCGCGGGATCGCCGCCTCGGCCGTGCCATGGCGCTGGGGCGACGGAACCAACGTCCGCTGGCGCACGCCGCTCCCTGGGGCCGGGTCGTCGAGCCCGATCGTCCATGGCGATCGTGTCTATGTCACCGCCTGGTCCGGTGGCCAGGGAAAGGGGGCGCTGGTGCGCCACCTGCTGGCCGTCGACCGCGCCGACGGCCGGATCGCGTGGCAGCGCAACGTCGCCGCGACCGGCACCGACGACGCCTACCAGGGGTATCTCACCGAGCATGGCTACGCCAGCAGCACGCCGGTGACCGACGGCCGCACCGTCGTCGCCCACTTCGGCAAGGGGGGCGTTGTCGCCTGGGACCGCGACGGCACCGAGCTGTGGCGCGCCGACGTCGGCCAGGAGTCGAGCAACCGGCGCTGGGGGTCGGCCGCCAGCCCGGTGATCGTCGGGGAGCTGGTGATCGTCAGCGCCGCCGAGGAGAGCCAGTCGCTCCGCGCGTTCGAGCTGCGGACCGGCAAGCCTGTCTGGAAGGCGGAGGCCTCGGCCCTCGAGCTGGCCTACGGCACGCCGGTCGCCGTGACACTCGACGACGGCACCGTGGAGTTGGTGCTGGCGGTGCCCGAGGAGGTGTGGGGGCTCGACCCCGCCACCGGCAAGACACGCTGGTACGCGACGACGGCGCTGACGGGCAACGTGTCGCCGAGCGTGGTCGTCGACGGGACGACGCTGTACGTGTTCGGCGGGTTCCGCTCGGCCGGGGCGGTGGCGCTGCGCGCGGGTGGCCGTGGCGACGTCAGCAAGACCCACGTCCTGTGGACAAGCCGGTCGAGCTCGTACGTCGCCACGCCGGTCCTCCACGACGGGCATCTGTATTGGATCGACGATCGCGGTCAGGCCCACTGCATCCAGGCGCGCGACGGAAGGGCCGTCTACCGCGAGCGGGTCGAAGGGTTGGCCGGCGGGGGCGGTCGGCCGGTATACGCCTCGCCGGTCGTCTCCGACGGGCGGATCATCGTCGTCAGCCGGTGGGGCGGCACGTCCGTGCTGCCGGCCGAACCGCGCTTCGAGATCCTCGCCCACAACGTCTTCGCCGACGACGACAGCGATTCGAGCGCCACGCCGGCGATCGCCGACGGTGCCCTGTTCCTCCGCTCGGGCCGGTTCCTGACCTGCATCGGCCACTGAGCCATCATCCTTCGGATCCGGTTGTTCCCCAGGAGACTCAGACGATGACGACGACGCGATGGTTACAGTGTGCGGCGCTGACGATGACTGTGGTCGTCGCCAGCGCGGCGCTGGCCCAGCCCCCGGGGCAGCGCGGCGGGCCCGGCGGCCCGCCGGGAGGACAGGGGCGGCCACCCGGTGGCCCGCCGGGGGGTGAGCGGGGCGGTCCGCCCGGACCGCCGCCCCACGATCCGCTG
Source organism: Planctomycetota bacterium (assembly GCA_016872555.1). Classification (NCBI taxonomy): domain Bacteria; kingdom Pseudomonadati; phylum Planctomycetota; species Planctomycetota bacterium. The sequence goes on along the minus strand of VGZO01000007.1, from coordinate 5,451 downwards.
CGCCACGCCCTCGATGCCGACGGTGACCACGCCTTGTCGGCCGACGAGATCAAAAACGCGCCGGCCGCACTGCTCGCGCTGGATACGAACAAAGACGGCCGGATCGACGAGGAGGAGTTTCGTCCGCCGCCGCCCCCGGAGGGTGGCCCTGGGGGCGGGCCCGGTGGCCCTCCCGGCGAAGGCTTTCGCGGCGGACCGGGCGGCCCCCCGGGCGGCCAGCGCGGCCCCGGCCAGGGGCCGGGCCAAGGGTTCGGGCCTCCTCCTGGAGGAGCTGGTGGTCCGCCTGGAGGCGGTGAGTTTCCGGGTGGTCCAGGCGGACCGCCTGGCGGACCGGGTGGTCCCGGAGGTGGGATCACGCCCGAGCGGGTCGTCGAGCGGGCGATGACGTTCGACGCCGATGGCGACGGCAAGCTCGACCGCGCCGAGTTGTCGAAGTTCGCCGAGGACATGGTCCGGCTCTGCGCCCAGATGCAGGGTGCCGGCGGCCGGCCCGGCGGGCGTGGCTTCGGGCCACCCGGGGGCGGCCCAGGCCCGGGGGGCGAGGGATTCCGCCCGCGCGAGGGCGCCGGCCCTCCAGGGGGTGGTCCTGGTGGCGGCCCGCCCGGCGGTGGTCCGCCCGGCGGCTCCGGCGGGGGAGAGCGCCCCGAGCGCCCGCGCCGGCCGGAGTGATCGAACGGTCGGTATTGTTTCGAAACGCGGCCGCGGGCGCGGTGGATGCCGCCCGCGGCCGCGCCGTTTTTCGCGTTCGGTTGGCGCCAGGGCGTCGCCGGCGTCTGCTCGCTCCATGTCCGACGCGCCACTGCCGCCGCTTCCCGCCGAGGCCCTCGCCCTCGGGATCGCCCGCACGCTGCCGGGCACCCGGATCGCCTGCACCTCACCCGGGCGGGCCCAGGCCGCCTGGAGCCTGGCCGCCGAGCGCCCCGACGCCGCAGTCAGCGCCTGGTTTCTCGATGCCTTCCACTTCGACGCGGCACTGGCCGCCCACGGCACGGTGCCCGACGGCCTGAGCGTCACCTGTGCCCCCGACCTGCCGGCCGGGCCGTTCGACCTGGCGATCGTGCCGCTGTCGCGCGACGGCGAAGCGGAGCTGTCGCGCGACATCCTCCAAGCGGCGCTGCTCGCCCTCGAGCCGGGAGGCCAGCTCGTGGCCGCCGTCGACAATCCCCGCGACACCTGGCTCCACGGCCAGCTCGCCGACACACGGGAACGCGTGGGCGTGCGCCACGGCGAGGATGCGGTCGCCTACGTGGTGACCAAAACCCGCCCCCCGCGCGTCCGCGACTTTTCGGCGACAGTGGTGTTTCGTGACCGGGAGCGGCTGCTCACCGCGTTCACGCGCCCCGGCGTGTTCGCCCACCGGCGCGTCGATCCCGCTGCCCGACACCTTCTCAACGCCGTCGACGTCGCCCCCGGCACGCGCGTCGTCGACATCGGCTGCGGCAGCGGCTGCGTCGCCCTGGGGATCGCGGCCCGCGATCCGTCGGTCGTCGTCCACGCCCTCGACAGCAACGCCCGCGCGGTCGACTGCACGCGCCGCGCCGCCGCCGCCAACGGCCTGGACAATGTCACCGTCACCCTCGAGGCCGGCGGCGCGATCCCCGACCCCGGCAGTTGGGATCTGGTCCTTGCCAATCCCCCGTACTACGCCGACTTCCGGATCGCGAAGCTGTTCGTCGACGCCGCCCACCGGGCCCTCGCCCCGGGGGGCACGCTGCTGGTGGCCACGAAGCGCCCGGCCTGGTACCTGGAGACACTCCCGGCGACGTGGCGCGACGTCGCCCGCGAGGAGGTGAAGCACTACCACCTCGTCGAGGCAGTGCGGCCGTGATTTCCGCTCAGCGATTCACGTGGACCACGGTCGCCGGCGGGAAGCCGTTGAAGTGCGTGGAACTGGCGGCCGAATAGGCGCCGATGTTCTCACCGTAAAGATAGTCGCCGATCTCGAGGTCGGGCAGGTGCTCGGCGAGGCTGATCGTGTCGAGGGCGTCGCAGGTCGGCCCGAAGACGGCGCATAACTGCGGCGTGCCCCGCTTGAACGCCTTCAAGTGATACGTGCAGTGGTCGAAGATCACACCGGAGTAGGTGTGGTAGACGCCATCGTCGACGTAGTAGCAGAGTTTGTCGTTGCGAAACGCCTTGCCAATGATCTTCGAGACGGCGGTCGCCGCCGAGGCGACGAGGAACCGCCCCGGTTCGGCAAGGATTTCGATCGGCTCGGGAAACAGCCGGTCGATCTCGTGGTTGATCTTCCCCGCGAGGTCGGCGAACTTCGGCACCGATTCGTCGTAGGCCGCGGGGAAGCCGCCGCCGATGTCGAGCAGCTTGAGCTGGAAGCCACGGCTGGCCGCCTCGGCGAACACGCCGGCGCAGAGGTGCAAGGCCTGGATGTAGTTTTCGGGATTCGTGCACTGGCTGCCGACGTGGAAGCTCAAGCCCTCGACGACGAGCCCGGCGTCGTGGGCGAACTGGATCAGCTCCACCGCCTCCCCCGGCAGCGCGCCAAACTTGCTCGACAGCTCGACCATCGAGCCGGTGTTGGGCACCCGCAGCCGTAGCGCCAGCCCGGCGTGCGGCGCGTGCTTGGCGATCTTCTTCACCTCCTCGTGATTGTCGTAGGTCACCAGCGGCTTGTAGCAGTCGAGCTCGCGGAGGGTCTCGATCGGCTTGATCGGGTTGGCATAGATGATCTTGTCCCAGATGAAGTCCTGGCGCTGCTTGGCCGGCAGCTTGGCGATCAGCCGGTGGACCGTGTGGAACTCCTGCATGCTGGCGACGTCGAAGCTGCTGCCGAGGTCGTAGAACGTCTCGACGATCGCCGGATCGCTGTTGACCTTGACCGCGTAGTAGACCTGGACGCGGGGGAAGTGGCGGCGAAAGAGCTTGTAGTTGCGCCGCAACTCGTCGTGATCGACGACGAACAGCGGGGTCCCGTGCTTCTCGGCCAGCGCCAGCAGCGTCTTGCGGTTCATCGTCGTGGGATCGTCTCCTCGGGCAGGGTGTGGCGCCAGATTCCGGCTGTTCCGGCGGGGCGTGCCGCGGCAGTATATCGCTGCGTCGGCGGCCGCCCCCGCGCCGCGCCGGAAGATCGCCCCGTCACACGCGCCCCCGGAGACCCGCGATGAATGCTCTGGCGACCGCGCTTGCCCTGGCCGCGGCCGGCGCCCTCGGCACGCTCGCCCGCGCCGGGCTGACGGAATTCGTCGGGCGCCTCCTCGGCACGCGCTTTCCGTGGGGCACGCTGGCGGTCAACGTCGTCGGAGCGGCGGCGTTCGGCGCCATCGTCGGTCTGTCGCGCGGGCGGCTCGCGCTGCCGCCGGGAGTGGAGACCGTGCTGCTGGTCGGGCTGCTCGGCGGGTTCACGACCTTCTCGAGCTACGCCTTCCAGACGGTGGAGCTGATCGAGAACGGCCGCCTGGACGCGGCTCTCGCCTACGCCCTGGCGTCCAACGCGCTGGGTGTGGTGGCCGTGTGGATCGGCCTGCGGCTGGCGCGGTGACGGCCGGCAGAGTCAGTGCGCCTGGCCGGGGCGCGCCGCGTCTGCTGGCCCGACGATCTCGAGGAGGTGTCCGTCGCGCGCTGCGCCAGTATTCGAAGCGCTGCGAATAGACCTGGTCGTGAGGGGTGTGCCAGTAGATGTCGAGGGGCCCCCACTTGCTCTCGATGAGCACGAACCCCTCCGGCCCGATCGCCTTGATCAGGCCGGTGTGGACGATCCTTCCCGGCTCGTCGCGGTACACGATCAGGTCGCCAGGCCGCGGTGTGGCGACGGCGACGTAGCCGTTGTCGTCGAGGATCCGCTGCACGTCGGCCCCGCCGACCTGGAAACGTCCGCCGGTGAACACCCACCCGTGGCAGTTGGCCGGCGAGCGCGACGAGTCGGCGACGATCACCCGCCCGTCGAAGCCGTCGGGTACGAGAGGCTCGTGTTCCGGCGTGACGTAGCGCCGCAGGTGGATCATGGTCCCGCGATCGGTGACCCCATGCGCCCCCGTCTCGTCTGTTTCAGCTTCGACGGGGAGTGCGAGAAAGGGATCGAGGTCGGCGCGCTGCGGTGCCGCCACCGCTTGAAAGCGCAGGCACGACAACGCCAGCGCGAACACCAGACCGCCGGTCCACGCCCAGCCCCACCGGTCGCCACGGGCCGGAGGTGCGGCGAGGATCGCGGTCGCCAGCAGGATTCCGCCGAGGCCGAAGCCGAGCCGTACGATCACCCAGGGTCCCTCGGTTTCGGCGGGTTGCGAGGAGCGCAGGGCGACATCGGCAACAGCCAGGGCCGTGACCACCACCAGCGACCAGCGAACGAACGTCGCCCATCATGAATACCCCCTTCGACCCGACAGGGCGAGCCAGGCGGTGCCGGCTGCGGCGCAGGCCATCGCGACCAGAAGGCATAACCAGACGGCGACCAGCGGCAGGCTGGTGGCAGCGGCGGCGGGAAGGGGCATCGACGGGCCATCGGCGGTGCATGGGGACGTCGGCCCGATCCGTCAGGCCGTCTTCCCCTCTAACCCCCCGCCGGGGGCAAAGTTGCCTCGTCGCCGCCGCCCTTACCGGGAGGCAAGGTTTCTTTCCCTTGCCGTCGGGGGGCGGACCGCGTCAGAGGGAAAAAAGAACCCGGCCGCGTCGATCCGACGCAGCCGGGCGCGGAATGGTCGGAGAAAGTTTCCGCTCCCCGCGCCGCCCGTCGGAGGATGTGCGGAATCACCTTGTTTTCCCGAGTGAAACCGCGAATCGGGGCGGTGGGATTCGAACGGGTGAGGTTTCCGCGGGCGAAACCGCCATCGTCGGCGGAGGCGGCGCAGAATCCGGCGCACTGCCGGCCGATCTGGCCCGCGTGATCGAGCGATGGCCGACGCTGACGAGGCACCAGCGGCGGCGGATCGTCGCCCTCGTGGAGGCAGCGCGAGATCGAGCGGCCGGCCGTCGGCGGTGATCGAGCGGCGCGGTGGAGCGTGAACCGCCGTCGGTGCTCGCGGCCGTTGCGCTGGCTGACGTTGTGGTTCGTCGCGTCCCCGTCGGGGGCGCCAGACCGCGACCGTCCCGGTGGGGTGCTCGCGGCGGTGCTCCTGGCCCGGTGCCGTGGTGGACGTTGCGACGAGGCCCCCGCAGGGGATGGCGGGTCGGTGAGGCGGTGCTCGCGCCAGACTTTGGTTGCGGATCATCGTGATCCGCAGATAATGCAACATCCCTTCTGTAAATCGCGGGTTTCAGAGGTAGGTCATCTGGCTCCCATGGTGAGGTAAGACCGTTCGGTCTCCCAATCGTCACTGATCTCGGAGAGGACTGCGGACGCGAGCCTGAGCAGCGATGCTTCATTGGGGAAGAGCGTGGCGACTCGCGTTCGGCGCTTGATCTCCTTGTTGAGTCGTTCAAGCCCATTCGTCGTTCGGAGCCTGCGGCGGTGGGCTGGAGGGAAGCCGAGGACGGTGAGGGCCTCGGGGACATTGGCCT